>JAGLFC010000001.1 GCA_023144715.1 Gammaproteobacteria bacterium
GGTGATATTATTGAACTGCATTTGACTAACCTTGAGCGTGCACAGGATGAGACTCATGGTTTTGCGGTATATGGTCATAATGTAAATTTATCACTTGAGCCGGGTAAGACCGTGAGTGCTACTTTTAAGGTACATAGAGAAGGTGTTTATCCTTACTACTGTACTGAATTTTGTTCAGCACTACACTTAGAGATGGAAGGTTATTTATTAGTGAAGCCTAAGGGCTATAAAGCCAAAGCAGGTACTGTGAAAGAAGGTCAATCTTATACAGAAGCTGACTACAAAAAACAGGTGAAGACTAATAATGATACTCAAGCGATTATTAATTCAGTAGTCGGTTATATTACGAGTACTAATTATAAAGACTTCCCTCCTGTTATTGCTTTAGTTGAAGATGCCACTGACCAATTAGGTTTCGCAAATGAAGCTAAAAAGAAGTCAGAAACAGCCGCAGAGAAAAAAGATTGGCAGAATGCGACTCTTTGGGCAGGTCAACATTGGCAGTATCAGGTTAAGGCAGCAGACATTGGTTTGAGAGCTAAAACCTATCTGGAAGAACATGATGCAAAAATTATTAAAAAATAATTTTTAAATCCGTTTAACCAAAAAAAAGAGGGCTTTTAAGCCCTCTTTTTTTATGTTATTTAAAGTGGCTCACCTAATAAATTATTAGGAATATAGGGCAAAGAGCGTTCAATCACTTCCTCTATCACAATATCAGGTTTTTCTTCTTTTACATATTTCGCTAATGCAGGATAATTTATTTTTCCCTGAATATAAGTAGAACGGTAAAAATTTCTGGAAATATAAGGCTCTAAAGCGACCATAAATGAATCACCAAATATCAGTGCGTTCAGTGTTTTATTCTGACATTGCATCGTCTGGCGTAAAATAGTGTGTGCTTCACCTTCTTTTGTCTGAGTAATCTGTTTGCTTGGAATGCAATCCATATCAAAAATAGGATCAGGATAATCATCCTTCAGATTGCCAAGATTGGCAAGCATCGCTAAATCACCATCTTCTTTAGAAAATAATGTAAACTGCTGATCGGTTAATAAAAATGGACTGATTTGTTTTGGAAATAGGGATTTTATTTGTTTCATCAGTACAAATTGTGACACATTTGCACCATAATGATTCCAGTGTGTATCTGTTTTAAAATAGACATCATGCTTCTTTTTTTCAGCAAAAAGAGTGGCTCTTAGATCAACAATAGTGACATCCGTATACTTTTTTAAATAATCAATGATTTGATCGGTAGCGGATTGTTCATTAAGTTTTACAAGGTATTTGGGGAGTTGTTCAAAATAGATGGTGTGTTTATTTGGGGCAATCATATAAATATATTCAATCCCTCTTTTTTTTAGCCATTGATGAATGCTCACAATAGACTGTGCAAATTCTTGAAGTTCATCATCGGTATACAGATTCACATTAAGGGCATCACCAATGGGATCATCATTACCCTTATAACCAGATTTCATACTGCCTAAAAATAACCAACCATTTTGCCCCATAGTGACATGCTCAAACGCTGTTTTATGGCTGAATTTATTCATAATCTTAAAATAAACAGCGGTTAAGCGTTCTCTATAGCCAAAATGATCCGCATAATAGTCGTTAAAGGTGACTGGATAGTCACTCACTTCCTTTAATGAGGTCGGTAGTGGGGGAAGGGGAGCAAGATGTCTTTTTTCTGTGGGAGAAATCGTGTGATCATCCTGAATGATACCATTCAAAAAAGGCATCAAGATAAATAAGCAAAATATAATAATCAGAATGATTTTATCTAAGCGGTATACCGTACGTGTATTCATGATATGAGTTAAAACCTAAAATATATAAAAGGGTTGTATGTGGATGCGGCAATTTTTAAGGCACTTAATATAAATAAAGCAGACAATGCAATTAATTTAGGTAGATAGATCAATAATGCCATTTTGAAGGGGCTATGTTTAGAATATATCAGTAGGTAATAGTTAAGCATTTTATAAATGGGGAGTGAGCCGATTAATGCAATGATAAAAATAGGCAATAAATCACTGGATATTACTTGAGCATATTGGAAGGTTGTGGTCTGCCAATGATTAATATTAAAGAGTCTATTCAAATAAGTCATCGCCTGTGTCAATGTCTCTGCTCTAAAAAATACCCACGAGATAATAATCACGAAGAGCAAATAAAAATGTTGTAAGGGTTGCCATGCTTTATTAAGAATTTTGGAAAAACCTCTGTGTTCACTGGCTAAAAAGACCCCATGAAATAATCCCCAAACAATAAAATTCCAGCTTGCACCATGCCAAAGACCCGTTAGAAAAAACACCAAAAATAAATTAAGATAAACGCGCACACTTGACACACGATTACCCCCTAAAGGAATATACACATAATCTCTGAACCATGTTGATAATGAAATATGCCAACGTCGCCAAAATTCTCGCAGGGATTTTGCCATGTAAGGGTAATTAAAATTTTCCTGAAAGCGAAAGCCAAACATGCGACCCAAACCAATAGCCATATCCGAATAGCCCGAAAAATCAAAATAAATTTGTAAGGTGTAGGCAAGAATACCTATCCAAGCTAATGGCATGGTTAAATCATTGCCTGATAAGAGAAACACCTGATCAGCGACTTCACCAAGAGGATTAGCCAGCAACATTTTTTTGGCTAATCCTATAATAAAGCGTTGCACACCACTGGCAAATAATGTCGTAGAATGGCGACGCTGAGTAATTTGTGAGGCAATATCATGATAACGTACAATAGGCCCAGCAATGAGCTGAGGAAAGAGTGAAATATACAGTGCTAAATGATATATGTTTTTTTGCACGCTCACCGTCTTTCTATACACATCAACAATGTACGACAGGGCTTGAAAGGTAAAAAATGAAATGCCTAATGGCAGGTGAACAGGTTCTAAGTGGATAGTCGAAAAGGATAATAAAGACAGTATTTCATTGATATTATCATTGATAAAATCACTGTATTTAAACGATATTAATAATCCAATATTAATAATACTGCCCAGTATTAAGTAAAAAAAGGCATTTTTGTTATTTGCCTGAGCATCAGAAATTAATCGTCCAATCATATAATTAGACAGGATAGAAATGAGCATCACACCCAAATAAAACACTTCTCCCCACGCATAAAAACAGAGGCTACTGATTAATAAAATAATATTTTTATAAGTTTGGGGGGTTAAATAATAAATAAACAGCACAATGGGCAAAAAGCCAAAGAGAAAAATAGGGGCACTAAAAACCAAGGAGATTTCCTGATAATATGTTATGTGATATTAAGAATAGTATAAGCGTAAATAAAGGGTGAAACAATTTAAAAATAATTCTGCTTAATACCCTATATTGAAATGTTATGATCTATACCCATTTATATATATCTCTCTCAATAATTTTATCCATAAGGTCTAAAATATGACACAGGCGATGTTTAATAAAACTGCGGAATTGATTAATGCAACCAATAGCGACGATCCTAATAAAGAATTGTATAATGATAAACTTTGGCCTAAGGAATTATTGTACTCCCACCACATGACCAATATGCTCAATCGTTTTGCACCCGATACCGATGATGTCATGAAGCTGGGCATCAGCGCACAACATATTGAACGTTGGAAATCACCACGCGATGCTTATTCTATGGATAAAAAAGGTTATTACCAATGGCGTACTCAATTGTATCAATTTCATGCCGATACGGTGTGTGCCTTAATGAAACAAGTGGGTTATTCTGATGCTGAATTAGAACGTGTGAATAATGCGGTGAGTAAAAAATCATTAAATACGAATGCGGATACTCAATTGGTCGAAGATATTGCTGCCCTTGTATTTATTGAACATTATATGCAAGCATTTGCTGATAAACACCCTGAATATGATGAAAAAAAATGGCTTGAAATTATTCTTCGTACGTGGAATAAGATGTCTGATCATGCACAAAAATTTGCCTTATCAGGCGACCTTAAATTACCTGAACCTTTGATTCCACTGATTCAAAAGGCAATTGCTTAAAACTATTCATTTACATTCAGCCATCATGTAAAATACGTCTTTTTTTTATTGCTATTGCCTGAGAGATAATATGACTGTAAGAACACGCTTTGCTCCAAGCCCAACAGGGTATTTACATATTGGTGGTGCCAGAACGGCATTATTTTCTTGGTTATATGCAAAACGCCATCAAGGTAAATTTGTATTACGCATTGAAGATACTGATCGAGAACGTTCCACACAAGAAGCCGTTGATGTGATCATTGAAGGAATGCAATGGCTAGGATTACACCACGATGAAGGACCCTTTTATCAAACACAGAGAATGGATCGTTACAAAGAAGTGATTCAACACTTGCTTGATGAGGGCTATGCTTATAAATGTTATTGCAGTCGTGAAGAACTTGATGTGATGCGTGAAGCACAAATAGCCAATAAAGAAAAAGCCCGTTATGATCGTCGTTGCCGTGGTATCAATACTATTCCAGAAGGTAAAGAAGGGATCGCTCCCGTCATTCGTTTTAAAACAGGTATTGAAGGTGAAGTGGTCATTAATGACCATGTGAAAGGTCGCATCATTATTAATAATAAAGAGCTGGATGACCTGATTATTGCTCGTGGTGACGGTACACCGACTTATAATCTTGTGGTGGTCATTGATGATTGTGATATGGGTATTACTCATGTAATTCGTGGTGATGATCATCTTAATAATACGCCACGTCAAATGAATATTCTTAAAGCAATGGATGCCAAAATACCCGAATATGCACATTTACCCATGATTTTAGATGAACAGGGTGCAAAATTATCTAAGCGTCATGGTGCGGCTAATTTACTCAATTATCGTGCTGAAGGTTATTTACCAGAAGCTCTATTAAATTACTTAGTGCGTTTGGGTTGGTCACACGGTGATCAAGAAATATTTTCAATAGATGAAATGATTGAACTCTTTGATCTGGATGATATTAATAAATCCGCATCGTCTATCAACCCAGAAAAATTATTGTGGTTAAATCAGCATTATATTAAAGAAAGTGATCCTAATGATGTTGCCAAGCATTTAGCATGGCAGATGCAAGAGCAGGGCATTAATACTGATAATGGTCCTGAATTAAGTCAAATTGTCACCGCATTATCAGAACGAAGCAAAACATTACTTGAAATGGCACACAGCAGTCGTTATTTCTTTGAAGAGTTTGATGAGTTTGATGAAAAAGCCGCTAAGAAAAATCTGAAAGCCGCAGCACTTGAACCCTTACAAGAAATGTTAAGCCAATTTAGTGCAATGACTGAATGGAAGGGTGAACAATTACATCAAGTTGTTTTAGATGTGACTGAAAAATTAGAGTTAAAACTAGGTAAAGTAGCCCAACCATTAAGGGTAGCAGTGACAGGTGCGGGTATGTCACCGTCAATAGATGTGACCTTAGAATTGATTGGTCGTGAACGTTGTTTGGCTAGAATAAAAAAAGCAATTGCCTATATTGAAACAAGAATAGCACAGGAATCCTAGTATTATTCTTACAACGTGGTGTGTTGTGTAGAGGCTTAAAGTTCACTCTCTACACAGTGTTATCGTCATGATTACCACGAGGGATGGCACTCTCTACCTTATTTGTATTGATGAGTGTTGTCCAAAATATATTTTATAAAGCATATTTCTTTTGCAATTTTTCTATTTCAATTAAAATTTCATCCACACTTTCTTGTAACTCACCACCCATTTTCTTGATTTCATGAGGGAAGTCATCTTGCATTAACGTCATTAAAGCATACCAGATGGGTTTATAGCGATTTTTAAGATTATATTCTGGTAATTCAAAAAGCTCTTTTGCTTTATAACGTTGGTTTTTTGCTATTAATAGACTTAAATAGAGAGTGATATAACCTTTATCATCCAAAGCATTATCATATTTTAGCCATTCTAGGAATTTTTCATAGCTTTTAGAAAACTCTTCTGACCATAAAAGTATAACAGCAAAAATATAGGTATTATTCTTATTATTTTTTTTATAATTTTGAGAAACTAGAGATATTGCTTTATTTATATTGAGAGGATGATCAAAATAAATAGATAACAGGTTATGTAAGGCATAACTGTGACCACTTTCTATGGCTTTTAAATAATACTCCTCTGCTTTGTCATACTCTTTTTGTTCTCTATAAAAATTACCAAGATTGAATAAAGCATCAATATCACCACTGTCTATGGCTTTTAAATAAAAACTTTCTGCTTTATCATATTTTTGTTGTTCTTTATATAAGCCACCAAGGTTGTTTAAAGTGTCATTATTACCACTTTTTATGGATTTTAGATAATACTCTTCTGCTTTGTCATACTCTTTCTGTTCTTGATATAAATAAGCAAGATTATATAAAGCCTCATTATCATCATTCTGTATAGCTTTTAAATAATATTCTTCTGCTTTGTTATATTTTTGTTGTTTATTATATAAATTACCAAGATTAATTAAAACATCATTATTACCACTTTCTATGCCTTTTAAATAATACTTTTCTGCTTTGTAGTACTCTTTTTGTTCATCATACAAAAGAGCAAGCATCAATAAAATATGTGCCGTATTTTTTTGTGATTTAATTAAAATATTAATAGCCTTATTAATATTTTTAGCTTGATAAAGTTTAAGAACTTTATTAGTTATTTCTCTTTCTGAATCAGATATTTCATTAACAAATTTAGAATCTATGATTTTTAAATAGTTTTTTACATCTTGTTTCATATTATGTTCAGTATTTGCATCCAAACCTGCATAACTCAGAGCTTCACACATATAATAGGCATAAGAGTCTTTAATACCTCCTTTTTTCACAGCATTCATAAATCTGTCAGCCCTACTCTCAAGCTCTTCAACACTACACCATGAAACTAAAAATTTTACGAGCCATTC
>JAGLFC010000010.1 GCA_023144715.1 Gammaproteobacteria bacterium
CAGATTAGGATATAAAATATAAGGTTTTTTTGCTAACGGTTTATATCAGTATGATTTAAAAACATACTGACATAATTTTAATAATGGTGTAAAATTCTTACCCTTAAAATCAAGAGTTAATACACTAGGATATTATTATGGGTAAAGCAGACGTTTCACATCTTCCTTATGAAAGTGCATTTGTTCCAGAGATCTTAACTGAAGATCATAAAATTAAATTCGCTTGTCATCCAGGAGTCTCATGTTTTAATGCTTGCTGTAAACAAGCGGATGTGATGTTAGCACCTTATGATGTGATCCGCTTAAAACAGCATCTTAACTTGACTTCAGATGAGTTTCTTAAACAATATACTGTACCTTGGGAAATGGATGGTGATGGTATTATTGGTATTAAACTTAAAACCAATGAAGACAAGCATTGTTTACTGATGACTGAAAAAGGTTGTAGTGTCTATGATGATCGTCCTTCTGCTTGCCGTTATTACCCTTTTGGTTTAATGGGTGTTAAACATACCGAAGCGAAAACAGATGAACAAAATTATTTTCGTATTGAAGAAGAGCATTGTAAGGGGCATGAAAAAGAAAATTTCTTACCCGAGACCAAAGAAATTACCCTTGGTGAATATCGTAAAACACAAGGTGTTGCAGAGTTTGATCAATATAATTTAGATTGGATTCGCTTAATGCTGAAGAAAAAATCAGCAGGGCCTTCAGTTGGAACACCTTCTACTGAAAGCTTGCAGGTACTCTTTATGGCTACTTACGATTTGGATCGTTTTAAGCGTTTTATTTTGAGTCCTAATTTTCAAGCCGTTTATAATCTTGATGCCACATTGCTTGAAGAAATACAAACTAATGATATTGAATTATTAAAATTTGGCTATCGCTTTTTACGTCAGGTATTATTTGGTGAAAAGACCATTGATACTAAGGGAGAAGCCGTTGCTAAACGTGCTGAAGAACGTCAAGATATATGGAAGGCACGTCATGAAGCAGAAATGGAATATGCCAGCTTAAATGATCCACGTTATGATCCAGAGGTTATGGGCGATGAAGTCATGCGTGATGATATGTTAAAAGAACAAGCTGAAGCGGCTAAGAAAGAAAAATAAATAAACGTATAATTTTGTTAGGACAATGTTATTAATATGTTATTAAATAAGGAAACTGATTTTTCACAGGCTGAAAACATCAAAATAGGTATTCTTTCTGATACTCATAATGAACTCAGTGAATCCGTCAGTGCCATTATTAAAGACTGTGATATTGCGATACATGCAGGTGATATTGGTTGTAGTGCCGTTCTTGAAGCCTTACAACCTAAATCAGGTCACGTAATAGCCGTTGCAGGTAATAATGATAAACCTTATTTATGGGATGTAAAAGATTGGGCGGTGGTTAAAACACTACCCGACATGCAAACTCTTACCTTGCCCAGTGGCACTATTGTGATTGAACATGGTCATGAACATGATTCCTATAAACCACCTCATAGTGATTTAAGAAAGGCTCACCCAGAAGCACGATTGGTTATTTATGGGCATACTCATATACACATTATTGATAAAGAGGATGCCTCCACGGATGTGATTAACCCCGGTGCTGCTGGGTTTACTCGCAATAAGGGTGGGGCATCTTGTATTGTTCTGACTATAAATAATAATGTATGGGATTATAAAGTATATAAATTTAGTGATTAAGATCCTATTTTTTAGAAATTTCTTGTTTAGGGGGTAAGACCTTATTTAAGTAAATATAACCTACCACCGCTGAAAGAGTTGAACCAATTAAAATTCCCAGACGATCATTCATTAAATTCGCTTCAGTACCTGCTTGTTCAAATGCTAATGAACCAATAAATAAACTCATCGTAAATCCTACACCACACAGAATAGAGGCACCATACAGTTGTTTCCAATTCATGCCTTCAGGAAGAGAGGTCAGTCCTGATTTTATACTAATAAAACTTAATAGCATGATACCGATGGGCTTACCAATCAACAAACCCAAAATAATACCTAAAGGAATGGGTTGTAATAACGTATCTATGCTTAATCCTGTCAGTGGGACACCCGCATTCGCAAACGCAAAAATAGGAATAATCACATAAGAAACACTGCCATGAAGATCATGCTCTAAATTTTTTGCAGGTGATACCTCATCCTCTGAAGTGGTTTTTAGAGGAATAAAAAAAGCCAGTAAAACACCTGCTAATGTAGCATGTACTCCTGATTTAAGTACCGCAATCCATAAAATGATACCGACAAGAATATAAGGTGATAATGAACGGACATTTCTTATATTAAAAAAGGCTAATGCCATGAGAGATAGAGTGGCGATTAACAAACTGTTTGTGGATAATTCAATGGTATAAAAAAGGGCAATGATAATAATAGCACCCATATCATCCATAATGGCCAGTGATACGAGAAAGATTTTTAACGTGATAGGCACTCGTTTACCAAATAACGCTAAAATACCCAGTGCAAAAGCAATATCTGTGGCAGCAGGAATTGCCCAACCTTTTAATGCTTCTGGATCACTCCAGTTGAGAGCGATATAAATTAATGCGGGAAATACCATACCGCCAACCGCAGCAAAAGCAGGGAGAATGAGTTTTTTTGGATTAGAAAGCTCACCTTCTATCAGTTCTCTTTTTAATTCAAGACCAATTAAAAAGAAAAAAATAGCCATTAAACCATCATTGATCCATAAGATTAATGGTTTGCCAATATGTAATGCACCGACTCGAATTTCAACAGGTATTTCAAGTAATATATGATATAAGCTATTGAGAGGTGAGTTGGCAACAATGATTGCTAATAGGGCGGCAATCATTAATAAAATGCCACTGGCACTTTCTTTTTTTAAGAAATCATTGAATGATTTATGATAGTATGATGTCATGATAATAAAGTCCAAAAGTTTGAAAATTCAATTATATGATATTATGCCTTTATTTTTCATTTTTTTCTGATATTGTAATGATATTATTGCTTATACAAATGAATTGATGGAAATAACACGCATAAAAGAATTACTATAAAATGTCATTTTTTTTATAGTGTCGCCAAGATTCATTAATAATATTACTAAATTCTTCTATTGAGGATGTGGTGGATTGAGTGATTAATATATTTTCAAATAATAGACGAATATTATATTGATGAGGAGTCACTTGTTGACCCTGCCAATGATTTTTTTTTATTTGTTTGGAAAGTTTTACATAGACACTCGCAATCATATTATAAGCACTGCTGATTTTTCCTTGTTGAGCATAAGAGTTAATAGTATGAATAATAATCTGTGCTTGTTTGCTACTCTCTTTTTGTGTGGTTGCTTGGAGTAATTGATTTTGTTGCTCAATAAAAAAGGTTTGTAAAAAATCAGCACTCCGTTTTTTTTGTTTACTTAATGAATACATTTTTTTTACTTGAAATTTATTCTGCTTAGAACAGCTTTTATTAGTAAATTCAATACTTCCATCGGCTTGTTGGCATTGAATAATACGACTGGCCATAAGAGTTGAACTATTTAATAAGAAAGTAATGACTAGAGAAACTAAAGAGTATTTCATGCTCATGTTATTTATCGTGTTATTATTGAAGAGGCATAATCCTTATTATAAACTATTTAAATTATTATTTTTAGTGTTGATATATAGAGTATAATAGCGTTTGTTTACTTGCTTGTGTCATTTGAGGAAATATGGCCGTTAAAAATAAAAAAATATCATCACAATATATTGATGTGGGTATGTATGTTACTGAATTGGATCGACCTTGGATCGAAACTGATTTTTTGTTAGAAGGTTTTTTTCTAGAAAATCCTAAGGATGTGAATAGAATTAAATCACTCTGTGAATTTGTTTATATTGATGTTGAATTAACAACAGAACGTATTTCAATTGATGATATTCCAGAACTGGAGGCCACTAACAAGGTTAAATCAATTGCTGAATCTGTTACGCAAGAAAATGATTCTCAGTCTAAACGACCTATTAAGCGACGCTTGCCTAAACCTGATATAGCGTATAAAAAAACAGCCTCATTTAATTCAGAATTTAGAACCGCCAATAAGCTCTATAAAGATATTAGTTCAACCGTGACACAATTGTTTGACCATAATAATCCTCATGGTATTGATGTCAAAGGTGTTAAACGTTCTGCAACGGCGGTTGTAGACAGCGTGGTGCGTAATCCAGATGCTTTTTTGTGGTTGACACGTTTGCATGAAAAAGATACTCATTCCCACCATCGTTCATTGAGAACCTCTATTTGGGCAATTGCCTTTGCACGTCACCTAGGATTAGAAAAACCAAAGCTTAATGCGTTATCTGCTGCTTTATTGATGTGTAATATAGGTAAAGCAAAATTACCTTTAGAATTACTCAGACATGAGGACAATTTAACAGATAAAGAAGAAAAGCTCTATCAAAGACATGTAAAACTTACTTTGGATGCACTTAAAATAATGGGGCGGACACCACAGTCTATTATCACTATTATTGCTGCTCATTGTGAACGCTATGATGGTTCAGGATATCCGAGACAATTAAAGAAAGATGATATTCCTTTTTTAGCTCAAATTGCGGGTATGGTCAGTTATTATGAAGAGATCACTAATCGTAGAATCAAAGACAATTCACTGGATTCAACACGTGCAGTAGAACATCTTTATCGCTTACGTGATAAACTTTTTATGAGTGATTTGGTGGAAGAATTTATACGTTCTATTGGTATTTATCCTGTGGGTACCATTGTAGAATTAAATTCAAAAGAAATTGCCATTATTGTGGAACAAAATCTTGAAAGTAAGCTATTACCAAAAGTGCTGATTCTTCGTGATATTAATCGTGATCGAGTAAACTCCTTTCAAATGATTGATTTGTATCAAATTATGAAAAATAATACCGGTGCACGACCTAAAATTATTAATACCTATCCTTTAGGTAAATTTGGTATTGATGTCGATGAAGTCACTAATGGTCTTGATCGTGCTAATAAAAATATTGATATTCAGAAAAAAGAAGAGGATCAAGAGGCTTCTTCAGATGGTTGGGGCATTAAAAGTTTATTTAAAAAAATAATATCATGAAAAAAATTATTAACAATAGTCTATTGATTATAATGGTAGGGTTGCTAGTGGCTTGTGATTTTGGTCAGTCCTTCTTTATTAAAAAAAATGATCAATACATCGAAGTCGTACCACAGGCAACCATTGAAATATTAAAAGTACTCACTGTTGAACCCAACTCAGCAAGAGCTTTTTTACAAAATGGAGTAGCGATCCATCAAGCAAAATTAAATTTATATGATATTGATTGTGAAGTAGAAATCAATACAGTGAGCGAATTACGCCAAACAATACAACCGGGTATTTTTAATGTCTTCGCGATTTCTGAAGAAGAAAGTCCTATTGTTATGTTTTCAACACCACCCGTAGTCGCTTCGTTAGATTATGCGTGGTTATATGATAACGCTCCTGTGGATACAAAACGCTATTATCTTTTTAGATTAGAAGCTCAAGATAAAGAGTCACAATCAGAGGTAAGGGCGGTGATTTGTCGAGGTGCTCAAAGTGAACCTTATAATGCTAGATTACCCCGCATGGAAGAAATGAATATAGCCGTTGGAAGCTATATTCACTTTAATTTATAATTACTATTAATGAGGTGCATTAATGAAAAAGTTACAACTGTTTTCCTTTCTATTCTTTAGTTTTTTTACCCTTCAAGCCCAAGCACAAACTATTTCTATTGTTGCTAATACTTGGCCACCCTATGTCGATAAAGCATTAGATGGTGAGGGTTTAGCCATGAAAATTGTCAAAGCTGCTTTTAAACATTCAGGTCATACTTCTAAAATTATCATTGAACCATGGTCCAAAGCACTTAATGGCTTGCACATTGGTGCTTATGATGTGGTGGGAGCCATTTGGAAAACTGAGGAAAGAAAAAAAGAATTACTGTATAGCCAACCCTATTTAACCAATAATATTGTGTTAATTACAAATGTGAACAGCCAAATAACATTTGATTCCTTAAAAGATTTACAAGGTCTTGTTGTGGGTGTGTTAAAAGGTTATGAATATGATGATAAATTTATGAATGATCCTAAAATTTTAAAGTTTCAAGCCAATCGCCTGACACAAAATTTAATTGCAATACAAAATGGAAAATTAGATGTCGCCATTGCTGATAAACGTTTAGCACTTTATGAATTAAAAAACTTTATGGGCAGTAATAGTAACCATTTTCAATTTTTACCCAAACGATTGAATTCACGTAAACTCTACTTAGCCACCACCAAAGGAAACCCTAAAAATAAAGTGATTATTGAGCAATTTAATAAAGGCTTACAGGCCATTAAAAAAAATGGGACTTATCAAACAATTTTAGATGAATTCAGTTATTAATGAATTATTTTTGATTAAAAATGGGTGTCAACCATAAAAAAATACCTGTAGAAAAAATTAATGTGGGCATGTATGTGTCCGCACTTGATCGTCCTTGGATTGATACTGATTTTTTACTGGAAGGGTTTTTTATACAAGACCTCCATGATGTCAAAAAAATTCAGAAATTATGTGAGTTTGTTTATATTGACATTGATCTCACAATGGATCAAACACGCATTAATATTCCTAAAGAATTAATATCACAACAATTATCAGAGCCACCCTTACATCAAAAAAAACTGTCCGAAAGACAATCAGGGATTAGTAAAGATATACCTATTTCTGATATGCATTATGATCAGATAATATCTTTATCCAGTGATTTTCTCTCAGCTAATCAGCTTTATAAAGATATTAATCATACCGCATCAGAGTTATTAGCAGATATTAAGGCTCAAAAAAAAGTAGATTTAAGTCATGTGAAGCATTCGGCAACAATGGTGGTGGATAGTGTTGTCCGCAATCCAGATGCACTTTTATGGTTAACCCATTTATATGAAAAAGATAGTCATTCACATCATCGATCATTAAGAACAACCATTTGGGCCATTGCTTTTGCCAGCTATTTAGGAGTGAAGAAAAAACAACTCAATAATTTATCAACTGCATTATTCTTATGTAATATTGGTAAAGCCATGTTATCGATTGAATTGCTTGAACATGAAGATACTTTAAACTCAGAAGAAAAAAAATTATATGAAAATCATGTTAATTTAACACTCAAAGCTTTAAAAATTATGGGACGCACTCCTCAATCAGTGATCACCATTATTAGGGCACATTGTGAACGTTATGATGGCTCGGGTTATCCTATGAATTTAATAGGTAATGAAATTTCATTTTTAGCTCAAGTGGCTGGGTTAGTGACTTATTATGAAGCCATTATGAACCGTCGAAATCCAAAAAAATCTTTTGATGCACTTCGTGCAGCAGAACATCTTTATAGCTTGCGTAATACGCAATTTTCAGCAGAATTAGTGGATGAATTTATTCAATCTATAGGCGTTTATCCCATTGGCTCTATTGTGGCGTTAAATTCTTATGAAATCGCCATGGTCATCAAACAAAATAAAGAACATCAACTCTTGCCCCAGTTACTTATTTTGAGAGACAAAAATCATAACGTCATTCATGATTTACAGATAAAAGATTTATACACACTCAATCATGAAACGCATTCGATGAAAACCAAAATTATTAAAATGTACCCATTGGGTATGTTTAATATTAATGCCTCAGAAATCATCACTCGTTTAGAACAAGTAGGCTGAGTCACTTTATAATAAGCAAGGATAATAATGGAACAAATGCCATTAAGGAAAACCACTTGATTAATATTTACCCTGCTAACCGATTAGAAAATCTGGTTCTTTTATTGGACAGAGTGATGCAAGCAACGAATCATCACTCTATTTTAAATGAAGAGATTATACTGGTACACAGTAAAGGAATGCAGCATTGGCTCAATCTTAAATTGGCTGAGAATCGTGGTATCAGTATGAATTTGCATTTTAGTTTACCCATGCAATTTTTTTGGACACAGATCAGAATAATTTTAGGTAAAAATAATGTACCAGAAAAATCTGCCTATAGCCGTGACGTATTAAGCTGGCGTATTCATGAATTATTGGCGACTGATACTCTTATTAATCATCCCTTATGTCAAGAAGCAACACGTTATTGGTTTAAAAAAACACCCAATGAAAACAAACGTTTTCAATTAGCGTGTCAATTAGCCGATTTATTTGAACAATATCTTATTTTTCGTCCTGATTGGATTGAGCAGTGGAGCAATAATAGAGGGCAGGGCAATGAACCCTGTGATGAATGGCAGGGGATTATTTGGCAATTATTACTTGAGCAAGATAAACAGCATCCTGTTTATTTACTTAAAAAAGCCATACAAGCACTTAAAAGAAAACACTATCATTTGCCTGAACGCATTAGTTTATTTGGCATTAATACCTTGCCACCCTTATGGTTAGAATTTTTAAGTGAATTAGGTGAGCATACTGATGTACATTTTTTTCATCTGAATCCTTGCGTGGAATATTGGGGTGATTTAAAAACCGATAAAGCTCAGGCAAAAGAACAATTTGATCGTTGGCTCAAGAGTAATGATCAGCCCTTGACGCATTCTTCTGATGATGTACACAGTCTTGTTGAAATTACCAATCCACTCTTAGCCAATTTAGGCATTCAGGGAAAAGATTTTTTATATTTATTACAAGAACAAAGTAGTATTGAAATACCTGTTTATGAATCGCCTGAAACATTGGCACTCGAAAGAGGTGAGCAAGTCACAGTATTGCAACACATTCAAGATGATATTTTACACCTACGTGATCGATCTTATGCACATTCAGAAACAATAGAACCTATTATTGATAATAGTATCACTCTAGTCTCTGCTCATAGTGCTTTACGTGAAATTCAAGCGTTGCATGATTGGTTATTACACCAAATTAATCATGATCCCAGTGTAACACCCAAAGATATTTTGGTGATGTGTCCTAATGTTGAAAATTATGCACCCTATGTGGATGCTGTGTTTGCTCATGGTTGGTATGACTGGAGTGAACAGATTCCACCCTTGCCATGTTCTATTGCAGATAGAACTCTAAAAGATTCTGAACCTCTAGTACAGGCTTTTATTGATTTATTAGAACTGCCTGATAGTCGTTTTCAAGTGAGTCAAATTATGGCTTATTTACGCTTACCTGCTTTACAAAATAAATTTAAGTTTTTAGAAGATGATTTAATTCTTTTAGAACGTTGGGTCAATCATGCTAATATTCATTGGGGCTTGGATGAAACACATAAACAACAGATACTCAGTAATAACGCAAGCCAGAATAAGAGCCAGCAAGGGATTAATAATCAATTTACGTGGCAATATGGACTGAATCGTTTACTGTTAGGCTTTGCTCAGGGTGATAATGAAAGCATCTATCAAGAGCAACTCTTATTAGCCGATATTGAAGGAGATGATGCTTTATTATTAGGGCGTTATTTTGCATTATTAGAACAACTCAAATACTATGCCGATGAATTAAAAACCGAAAGAACGCCTGATGAGTGGCAACAATTTTTATTACAGGCAAAAGAAAGTCTCTTTAGTCCTTTATCAGAGGATAATAATGCTCAGGAAATTATTGATCAAGCGATTGATGATTTGAGTGAATATACTCACCATGCTGATTATACTCAAAAATTACCGCTGACCGTGATCCGTGATTTTTTATTCAATCATTTTAGTCAGCCAGAACCAGGCCGTCAATTTATGTCAGGTCAGGTGACATTTTGCTCTATGATCCCGATGCGCAGTGTGCCTTTTCGTATTATTGCGGTATTAGGACTCAATGATGGTGAATTTCCTCGTCAACGTCAGCATACAGGCTTTGATTTAATGGCAATGGATACACCTCGTAAGGGTGATCGATCATTACGAGGAGATGATCGTTATTTATTTCTGGAAGCGCTCATTTCTTGTCGAGAAAAGTTGTATTTGAGTTATCAGGGGCATGATGTAAAAACCAATAATCAGCGGGAAGCCTCTTTAGTATTACAAGAGTTGATTCATTATTTAGAAAATGCCTATGGTTGGCACATTACAAAAAATAAACAAGAACAATGTTATCAAGTGCCTTTACAAGCCTTTAATAAAGAAAATTATACAGGTCAATATAAAAGCTTTAATACGCATTGGCTCAAACTCAGTGCAGCAGGTGAAGCCAGAAATAATTTGCATAAAATAAGTCCTCTCAATGATGAAAAAATGCTCATCAAAGCAGAACAACTGATCGCATTTTTTAAGAATCCAGCCAAGCAATTTGCTCAACAACAATTAGGCTTATATCTCGAACAAAATTATTCCAATGAATTAGAAGACAGTGAACCCTTTGTGGTCAATCATTTGGATCGCTATAAACTCCAAGATAAAATTCTTAACGAAGAATTATCTCAATCAGATAACAATATGCCTGAATTGATTAAAGCCTTTGAACTCAGTGGTACATTACCTGATACACCTGTTATGAAGGAAGAGTTACAAGAATGGCAAGCACAGGCCTGTCATTTCTCAGATTATATAAAAAGCCAAATAGAATATGAGGGTGATATATTATCAATAGAATCCATCACAATGACTCTTAATGCTATTGAACTAACCGCTGAACTCCCTGTCATTAATGATCAATTACTGTATTGGCGATTAGCCACTCCAAAAGGGCAGGATGATATAAGGCTTTGGATACATCATTTAATGGCTCAAATTACCTTAGGACACTATCATACCCAAGGTATCTTTCGTGGCGCTAAGGATGATTTACTCAAAGTTTCTTTTGAACCATTAGATTCAGAATTAGCAAAAACATTATTAGGAGAGTTGATGACCCATTGGCAGGAAGGTATGCAAGAAGCGGTTTTATTAAATGCTGCACTAGGACAAAAACATTGTCTGATTAAAAAAGGTAAGCATAATTCATTAGATGATAATGCTTTTGCACACTTTTGGAATAATAATTTTGACACTCAGGGATTGGGTACTGATCCTTATGTTAATTGGTTTTGGGGTGATGCTTCTGAATGTCCTCAATGGGAAAAACAGTGGCAAGCACGCATAGAGCTTATTTATCAAGCTCTATACAATTACCGTAAAGAAGAAGCCATCACCCATACACTATGATAGTGAACGCATAAAATCTTTAATCAGTTAAGCCTTCAAAAGGTTGTACATCCACCATTTGACCTACTTCAATACAGCCACTGTCAGCAGGAATAACCATAAAGCAATTGGCTTGGCTCATCGCAGTTAAGACATGAGAGGCTTGCATTCCTGCATTTCTTACAGTGAGTTCACCTGTTTCTGATTGCTCTAAAATACCCCGTTGAAAATCAGTACGTCCAGCACGTTTTTTAATGAATTCACTTGTTTTGGCTTGAATCATTAAGGGTAACACACTAGTTTGACCTTTCATCCGTTTCAGGGCAGGTTGTACAAACTGATAAAAAGTGGCAATGACGGCAACAGGATTGCCGGGTAGACCAAAAAATACACTCTTACCCATTGTGCCATAGGCTAACGGTTTACCGGGTTTCATCGCAATTTTCCAGAAATTAATCTGTCCGATCTTTTCTAAGGTTTCTTTAACAAAGTCAGCTTCACCCACCGAAACACCTCCCGACGTAATCACGGCATCTGCCATATTCGAGGCATTGATAAAAGCGGTTTCTATAGCGTCTCGATCATCAGGAATAACGCCCATATCAATCAGTTCAACATCCATATTTTTTAATAAACCATAGAGTGAATAACGGTTTGAATCATAAATATCGCCTTCACCTAAGGTTTCACCGATAGAGCGTAGTTCATCACCTGTGGAGAAAAATGCGACTCGTAATTTACGAGTGACGTGTACTTCTGCAATGCCCTGAGTCGCAAGAAAAGCCAAATCAGTCGGTGATATTTTTTTGCCTTGTGTTAAAAAAGTGTGTCCTGTGGTTAAATCATCGCCTTCTTTTCTTACATTGGCAAAGGCTTTTGGTACGGTGGTAATTTTTACCGTGTGTTCATCGGGTGTTTCAGTATGTTCTTGCATAACGACCGTATCCACATCGACAGGTACTTGAGCTCCTGTCATAATGCGAATGGCTTCACCTGAAGCGACTTTTCCTTGGTAAGGATGACCCGCAAAAGAGTGTCCCACAATACGCAATGTCAGCGGATCGCTTCCTGTGATGTCTTGACTTAAAAAAGCATAACCATCCATAGCAGAATTATCACAAGGTGGCGTGTTAAAAGTGGCTGTTACATCTTTGGCTAAGATACGATTTAACGCCTGACGCAGATCCACTTGTTCAATGCCTTCAACGGCTTTAGTATGATTAATAATGCGTTGTTGTACTTCGCTTACCGTTAAAAATAGATTATCTTTTTGGCTCATGATGCTTAAAATCCTGTAGAAGTTGACTAATAAAAGTGCTGATTTGAGAAATATTATTGATGTCTAATAACGGACAGTGCAAGACACCTAAATATTCATTTTGAAAATTGTTATGATCGGTCGCAATGGCAATAATCTTATCATCATTGGGATACAATAAAGGCTTATTTAAACTAGGGCGATGCAGTTCAATTTTACTGATTGCTTCATGTTTAAAACCTTCCACCAGAATCAAATCAATATGAGTGAGATCCAAATGTGGCAACAGTTCAAATAATTTAGGATCGCCCATCACGTCTTGAACAGGTTGTTCAACCATTAATGCCCAACGTTTTGCCGATGCCACTAACATTTGATTCGCTCCTGCTTTACGCAAGCGATAACTGTCTTTACCGGGTTTATCAATATCAAATTTTTCATGATGGGTATGTTTGACCATCGCAATATGAATGTTGGCGTGATTCAGCGTGGGGATCAATTGCTCTAATAGGGTAGTTTTGCCTGTGCCACTAAAGGCCGCAAAGCCCAATAAAGGAATGTTCTTGTAGGTGCTCAATGAAATCATCAGAAAATTATATCATAATAGTACTCTTTCTAAATCAGTGATGTACTTTATTTATGAAAAAATTAAATGCTCAGGATGTCAATCTTCATCAAGAAAAAACCGCTTATAAGGGATTTTTTACGATCAAACAATACACCTTACAACACCCTTTATTTCAAGGAGGACACAGTCAGCCATTAATACGAGAATGTTTTGAACGCGGTCATGCTGTGGGGGTATTGGCGTATGATCCTTGGTTGGATACTCTTATTTTACTCGAACAATTTCGTATTGGTGCGTATGTCAATCACATTCAAAATCCTTGGTTATTAGAAATTATTGCAGGCATTGTTGAATCAGGCGAATCACACACAGAAGTGGCACATCGTGAAGCTCAAGAAGAAGCAGGCTTAACCTTATTAGCCTTAGAGCCTATTGCCAATTTTTATTCCAGTCCGGGTGGCACATCAGAAACCACACAATTATATTGTGCCTGTGTGGACAGTCATAACGCAGGAGGTTTTTATGGCTTAGAAGAAGAAGGTGAAGACATTCGCCTCCATGTCGTCAGTTATGATGAAGCGGTTCAACTGCTTAAAGAAGGGGCTTTAAATAATGCCAGTGCAATGATTGCGATGCAATGGCTGATGCTTAATAAAGAAGATTTACGTAGGAAATGGAAACACTTATGAAAGACCTTGCCCCCTCCGACTTAAAAACCATATTGCATTCTAAGCGAGCCAATTTATATTATCTTGAGCATTGTCGAGTGATGCAAAAAGATGGGCGTGTGCTGTATCTCACCGAAGAAAAGAAACAGCATCAATACTGGAATATTCCGATTGCCAATACCACCGTTATTTTATTGGGAACAGGGACTTCTATTACGCAAGCAGCCGTGCGAATGTTGGCACAAGCAGGGGTATTGATTGGCTTTTGTGGGGGCGGTGGCACACCTTTGTATATGGCTAATGAAGTGGAATGGATGACGGCACAAAGTGAATATCGTCCGACTGAATACTTACAGGGCTGGATGCGTTTTTGGTTTGATGATGGCAAACGTTTACAGGTTGCCAAACAGTTTCAAACCGCACGGATGGAATATCTCAAACAAGTCTGGGGCAAAGATCGAGATTTAAAAGCAGAAGGTTTTAGCATTGATGATGCAG
>JAGLFC010000100.1 GCA_023144715.1 Gammaproteobacteria bacterium
AGCAGCGTATTTATTGTTATTTTCATTATCTTTGTCCCCAATAACGAATTGAATGATGACTTTGTAAAATACTTTGATCAATCAATGGATTTTAGAAAAGCCACTGATTTTATGGAAGATAATATTCGTGGTTTTACGGTTATTTTTTATGCCATCAAATCCAATGAAGCCAGTGGTATTAATCATCCTGAATTTTTAGCCGTCACAGAAAAATTTACGCAATGGATGCGTTCACAAAAAGAAACCGATCATGTATTAAGTATTACTGATACCATTAAGCGTCTCAATAAAAATATGCACGGTGATGATGAACACTTTTATAAGTTACCCAAAACTCAAGAGTTATCGGCACAATATTTATTGCTGTATGAAATGTCATTGCCTTATGGATTGGATTTGAATAATCAATTAAATATAGATAAATCTGGGATACGTATTACAGTTACCTATAAAAATATTACTTCTGTTGAATTAATTGAGATGGAACAAAAAGTGATGGCATGGTTTGCTAAAAATGGTCAACAATACAGCATTAAAGTGGCCAGCCCAAATCTTATGTTTGCTCATATTGGACAACGTAATATTATCAGTATGTTAATGGGTACATCAATGGCATTACTGGTTATATCACTGCTCTTAGGTTTTGCTCTTAAATCTGTTCGTTTTGGTTTAATCAGCCTGTTACCTAATCTTATTCCCGCAGGTATTGCTTTTGGTTTATGGGGATTTTTTGTTGCAGAAATAGGCTTGGGGTTATCTGTGGTCATAGGAATGACTTTAGGTATTATTGTTGATGATACTGTTCATTTTTTAAGTAAATATTTACATGGGCGTAGAGATAAGGGCTTGGATTCTATTGCCTCAGTGCATTATGCTTTTGCAAGTGTTGGGCGAGCCTTATGGATCACCACTCTTATTTTAACAATGGGTTTTATTGTATTAGCACAATCAACCTTTAAATTAAATTCAGATATGGGTTTATTAACAGCAGTCACTATCTGTATCGCTTTAATTATAGACTTCTTTTTCTTACCCCCATTATTAATTTTATTGGATAAAGATTCTACTCATCAGATTTCATCGGAGACTTCCTTATGAAAACATTAATAAGTATATTCACTGCTCTACTGATATTTTTTACAGGTGCGATTCCTTTATCTTTTGCAGGATCAGCAGAAGACAAAGGACTGGACATTGCGACTCAACGAAAATTGCATGATCAAGGCTGGGCTGATAGCCAAGCTGAAATGTTAATGACCTTACGCAATAAAAGTGGTCATGAAAGTATTCGTTATATTCGTAATAAAACCTTAGAAATAAACAATGATGGTGATAAAAGTTTGACGATTTTTGATCGCCCAAGAGACGTAAAAGGCACTGTTTTTTTGAGTTTTTCACACCCATTGGGTAATGATGAACAGTGGCTCTATTTACCTGCTCTAAAACGAGTTAAACGCATCAGTTCACGTAATAAATCAGGCCCTTTTATGGGCAGTGAATTTTCTTTTGAAGACCTCAGTTCTTTTGAAATTGAAAAATATTCTTATAAATATTTAGGTGATGATGCTTGTGGCACATTAACGTGTTATCAAGTTGAACATATTCCTCTTTATAAGCATAGTGGCTATACTAAAATGATTGTGTGGATAGATGATAAAGAATATCGTGTTCATAAAGCGGAGTATTATGATCGTAAAAAAAGTGTCTTAAAAACGTTAACATTTTCAGATTATAAACAATACAATGGCAAATATTGGCGTGCTGATCACTATTTAATGGTCAATCATCAAACAGGAAAAAGCACGCAATTAGATTGGAAAAATTATGTCCTATCTTCTGGCTTATCTGAAAAAGATTTTAATAAAAATGCTATGAAACGTATTCGTTAATATGCGTTTATACGCATTACTTTTTATTATTCTCAATACCTTTGCAGGGCTATTGATACCTGTTTTAAGTCAGGCATTAGATATTAATGGTAAAGTGGGTGTGACGGATCTCATTTTTACGCATGATTCGATCTATGAACAACAACACTCACATCAGAATCAGTGGTCATTGATGGGAGAAATCGAATTCTACCAAACTTGGAATGATGATCAGGATAGTGTGTTATTTAAACCTTATTTTCGTATTGATCAATATGATAATGAGCGTAGTCATTTTGATATACGTGAACTATTATGGCTACATGCTCAGGATGATTGGGAATTACGCACAGGCATTACTAAAGTATTTTGGGGAGTCACGGAATTTAATCATCTAGTGGATATTATTAATCAAGATGATTTAGTCGATGATATTAGAAGTCAGGAAAAACTCGGTCAGCCCATGATTAATTTAACACTCCTAAAAGACTGGGGAACCATTGATTTATTTATTTTACCGGGTTTTAGAGAGCGTACCTTTCCGGGAGAAAAGGGTCGTCTTCGTTCTCCCATTCCTTTTGCTAACCATCATGCTCGCTATGAATCATCGGCTCAAGATAAACATGTTGATTTTGCCGTGCGTTGGAGTCATAGCATCGGTGATTATGATATAGGACTGTATTATTTTAAAGGCACCAATCGTGATCCTCGATTTATTCCTGAACTCAAAGGTGATGGCACATTACAATTGATGCCTTATTATGATCAGATTGATCAAGTGGGCTTAGATATACAACTGACTTTAGAAAGTTGGTTATGGAAGCTTGAAGCTATTCAACGTCATGAACAAATAGACGATTTTGCAGCAGTCAGTGGTGGTTTTGAATACACTTTTTACAGTGTTTTTGATTCTGCAATTGATTGGGGTATGATTATGGAATACTCTTGGGACGAACGAGGGGCTCCTATTATTACTCAGTTTCAAGATGATATTATGATAGGGGGTCGTCTTGCCTTTAATGATGTGCAAAATACAGAATTTTTAGCGGCTTGGATTCATGATTTGGATGATAATGATTTATACAGTGTTCAAATTGAGGCCAGTCGCCGACTGGGCGATGACTGGAAACTCAGTTTTGATATGAGGCTTTTTTCCAGTCACAAATTCAGCTCTATTAGCGATGATGATCATTTTCAAATTACATTGGAACGCTATTTTTAAGCTTTGTGGATTCAATGCCTAAGTGTCATTCTATGATTCATCTGACTTTACGTTCATATTCATCAAAAAAAAGAAAATATTATGAATCAGAAAACAACACATCAGGAAGACCAAGTAGAACAAGCCGTTGCTCAAGGGGGAGCATACGAGTTAATTGCCAAACGCTTGAATGAACAGGCAAAGACTCTACATGAGCAGATTGAAAGCTTAAATGGTCGTCGTATTGATGAATTTGGGCAGGCTGATCTTGAAGTGATCAGTCGAGTTCGGGTGCGTACTGACAATAATTGTATCCCACGAGATATTATCCGTGTGGGGAAATACATTTTATTTGCCTACAATGTACACCTAGGCTTAAAAAATGACATTCAAGTACACGACGTTTTTAATCTCTACATGCTTAAAGAAGTCGAGCAAAACTATGAAATCAATGAAATTCCATTAGCCGATACTTTTCTTGCTGATGAGAGTTTTCAACGTCAATTCAATGAACTCTATTCCTACTACAAAAGCACCACACTGACACAGCTTTATCGTGAAAAAAATCGTTTTTATGCGGTCTTTAAGATTGGTCGCAATGTCGATGATATTCGTGTCTTTCGTTGGATGATTGATAATAGTGGACACGTTTCTTATATTGATGATCGGGGTGAACGAGAAATCCCTGAATTACAGGCCTATGATTTTGAATGGAAGGGAGTCACTCGGGACGATCATGTCAGTGGTCAATACGCTCATATTAATATCTTAGATACTATTTTTGTGGAAACCATGAAGGGTGATCTCACCATAAAAATTGAAAATAATACCGCCACAGGTGAGGGTATTTATAGTGAGCCTGTAGAAGAACGTAATCAATCTCTCAGTGATATTGAATTGTACTATGCCCATTTGGGCGATTTGATTCTTATAAAAATAAAGCCCTATCGAGAAGAAAATTTTCGCTA
>JAGLFC010000101.1 GCA_023144715.1 Gammaproteobacteria bacterium
ATTTTTTTGAAGAACTTGAAAAAGCCATTAAAGATTCATGGCCCAAGCCTAAAATGCTGGTATTAAATTTTCCGGGTAATCCCACCACTGAATGTGTTGAGCTAGACTTTTTTGAAAAAGTGGTCAAAATTGCTCGTGAACATGAAATTTGGGTGGTACACGATATTGCCTATGCAGAAATTGCCTTTGATGGTTATAAAGCTCCGTCAATATTACAAGTAGAAGGGGCTAAAGAAATTGCGGTAGAATTTTATTCACTGTCAAAAACCTATAATATGCCCGGTTGGCGTGTGGGTTTTATGTGTGGTAATCCGACCTTAGTGGCGGCTTTAACTCGTATTAAATCCTATTTAGACTATGGTATGTTTACTCCTATTCAAGTGGCTGCTATTCAAGCACTTGATGGCCCTCAGGATTGCATTAAAGAAATACGTGATATGTATCAAGCTCGTCGTGATGTCTTATGTGGAGGATTAAATACACTGGGTTGGAATGTAGTACCTCCTAAAGCCACCATGTTTGTCTGGGCACCTATTCCTGATGAATACAAAGAGATGGGATCGATTGAATTTTCTAAAAAACTGCTCATAGAAGCAAAAGTGGCTGTTTCTCCAGGGATTGGTTTTGGTGAATATGGTGATGATCATGTACGTTTTAGCTTGATTGAAAATGAACATAGAACCCGTCAGGCGGTACGAGGCATACGAGAAATGTTTAAAAAAGATAAAGTGGGTGCATTTAGCTAGATGATAAATGGCTTTTACGGTACAATATTTACATAAAAATGTAATTAATTTAATTTATGGAGAATCTTTTGGAACCAGTTAAGGTTGGCCTAATAGGCCTAGGTACGGTCGGTGGCGGTACGGTAAATGTCTTACAACATAATGCCAAAGAAATATCACGTCGTGCTGGACGTGGGATTGTGATCAGTCATGCTGCGGCACGAGATATTAATAAGCCTCGTATTTGCCAAACCGATGGTATTAAACTAACAGAAGATCCTCTTGAAGTCGTGGCTGATCCTGATGTATCTATTATCGTTGAGCTGATTGGTGGTGATACATTAGCACGTGAACTGGTGCTAAAAGCCATTGCCAATGGTAAACATGTGGTCACTGCCAACAAGGCATTGATCGCTAAACATGGTAATGAAATTTTTTCAGCAGCACAAAAGCAGGGTGTTATGGTGGCTTTTGAAGCCGCGGTTGCAGGAGGCATTCCGATTATTAAAGCCATTCGTGAAGGTTTGGCAGGTAATCATATTGAATGGTTAGCAGGTATTATTAATGGTACAGGTAATTTTATTCTGACCGAAATGCGTGATAAACAGCGTGACTTTGATTCTGTGTTAGCAGAAGCACAGCGTTTAGGCTATGCTGAAGCCGATCCGACCTTTGATGTGGAAGGGATTGATGCCGCTCATAAATTGACTATTTTAGCATCCATTGCCTTTGGTGTGCCTTTACAATTTGAAAAAGCGTATACCGAAGGTATCAGCAAAATCACTCGTGAAGATGTCGATTATGCCAGTGAGTTAGGTTTTACTATTAAACATTTAGGTGTATCACGTCGTACCGATAAAGGTATTGAACTTCGTGTTCATCCCACATTGATTTCAAAGCGTCGTTTAATTGCTAATGTCGATGGTGTGATGAATGCCGTACTCGTTAAGGGTGATGCGGTTGGAGCCACCTTATATTATGGAGCAGGGGCTGGTGCAGAGCCAACGGCTTCTGCGGTAGTAGGTGACATTGTAGATGTAGTGCGTGTCTTGACCTCTGATCCAGAAAATCGTGTGCCTCATTTAGCTTTTCAGCCTGATTCTTTATCTGATACCCCTATCTTAGCCATTGATGAAATTGAAACGGCTTATTATTTGCGTATTACAGCGTCTGATCAAGCAGGTGTATTAGCCAATATCACCACTATTTTGGCAAACAATGGTATTAGTATTGATTCTATGTTGCAAAAAGAGCATAGCTCAGAGGATAAAGCGACCATTATTATTATTACTCATACTACAATTGAAAAGAATATGAATACTGCTTTAGAAAAAATTCACGCACTGGATGTGATTGATGGTGATGTGGTGCGTATTCGTTTAGAACATTTAGATGCGGAGTAAACTTATTTTAAGACAATTTGTTTGATGTTTAAAAAAACAGTGACGCTTCTTGTGCCGGGTCTTATTGATTCGGTACTTGCTTTAAATGCTTTACAAAAAATACCCTCCCAAGAACTACCCGATCTAGCCACTTTTTCCCTTTTTTTGTCTCGTGGTCAAAATAAGACTTCCCAAAAAAATGATCACAGTGATGATGATTTTTATACTTGCTTATTTAAAATTTTACCTTTAAAAGAAACGACTCGGCCACTGCCTATTGCTCCTGTCTCTATGCAATATGATAGTCAGCAAATAGAAGCACCCAAATTATTGAATAATCAATGGGTGATGAGAATTGATCCCTGTTTTATGGTCGCTGATAGAGATCAGCTTGTTTTAGCTAATATAGGTAATATGGATTTATCTTTACAAGAAGCTAAACAATTGGCTGAGGAAATTAAACAATTTTATCGTCAATATGATGAAGCAATTTTTTGGGATATTGAGGTGCTTTCAGCAAAACGTTGGTATTTGATTTCAGAGAAGCCCATTAATATTGACACAGTTCCGCCCGAAAAAGTACTAGGGCAATCAATTAAACCCTATTTATTTCGTGCTAACAATAAAGAACAGCGAGAATGGCTGAATCTCTTTAATGAATTTCAAATGATTTTACATCAAAGCCCTATTAACAAAATAAGGCAAAAAAATAATAAAGCACCGATTAATAGTCTATGGTTTTGGGGGCAAAGTGAATATTGTTCTCTGGAGAGCGAGCAAAATAAATCGCTCATGGTTTATAGTCATAATAGTGTTGCTCAAGGTCTGGCATTCATTCATGGTGGACACTATGCTGATCTTCCAGAATATTATGTCACAGGCTCTGCTATGGATCAGGATTGTCTTTATATTATTGATGACTTCTCTCGTGCCTTACAAAATAAAGATATTTTTCAATGGGTAGGATTATTGGAGGTCTTTGAAAAAAATTATTTAATACCGATATTGGCAGAGATTAAAGCAGGGAATATTGCTCATTTAGAATTAGTGTCTCCAACAGGAAAGAAGATTTTAATCACTCAAAAACTACTAGCACGTTGGTGGAGAAAAAAACAAAAATTTATCCACTATTTCACAAAAAAAAGATAAATTTTTATATGAATATCTGGATTTTATACTTGTAAGAGCTATACTTATTTAAAAATGGCTACATTATAAATAATTTATTTGGAGATATAGCGAATGCCAAGTGTGTTTTTTCAAAAAACTTTCTCTCATCTTTTTTCAATAATAACATGTTTATTTTTTTCTCATACTTTATTGGCTGCGACTGCCTCTGGTGATGATTTTCCTGGGCGAATCATGTTTCCTCAAGTGAATACCTTGAGTAGTACAGTATTACATAATAAAATACAAAAAGATGAAGTGATAGTCGTTGACGTGCGCTCTGAATTTGAATTTAATACCTTAAATATTGTGGGTTCAATTCATGTGCCCGTTGCTAAAAAAACATTTACAACAAAAATACAAGAATTACGCAACAATAGTCATAAACAAATTGTTTTTTATTGTAATGGACGTACCTGTCTTAAATCTTATAAGGCCACTGTAAAAGCGATTAAAAGTAATATTAATAACTGCTATACTTATGATGCGGGCATTTTTGAATGGGCATTAAAATATCCTGATTTTGCGTCTTTATTGGGTGAATCTCCTGTAAAAGAAAATCAGATTATCTCTAAAGAAGAATTTAGTAATCACTTGCTGAGTGTCGATGATTTTGAAAAAGGTATTTTGCAAGATAATACGAAAGTATATGATGTGAGAGATCGGGAACAACGTCGTGGTGGCAGCGGATTATTTATGTTTCGTGATAAATCTGTGAGTCTCGATAATACTAAAAAACTTAAAAAAATTATTGCAAAAGCGATTCAAAATAATGAAACCTTGTATTTTTATGACATGAAAGGCAAGCAAGTTAGATGGTTACAATATTTTCTTAAAAAAGAAGGTCTTGAACAATACTTTTTTATGAAAGGTGGTGCTGGTGCTTACTACAAAATTTTACAAGAAAGACAAGGATTATAAATTTAGCATGATTCATTTAATGTAGTTTTTACGTGTCTATTTTCTTACGTTCACTCACATTTTTATTTTTGTCTCGTAAGAAAATATTAAGAGGTTAATTACTATTATGAATATCAAGGACATCATTTTCTTTATCTAAATGGTTTTGCATTGCATTATCATTACGACGTTGGTTAATAGCATCTAAATAATTTTGATCAATATCGCCTGTTACATATTTGCCATTAAATACAGAACAGTCAAACTCCGTAATATGTGTTTTATCCCGATGACAAGCCTGAATAAGATCATCTAAATCCTGATAAATAAGCCAATCTGCACCAATAGCTTCCGCGACTTCTTTTGTGCTACGCTGATGAGCCACAAATTCTTCAGGTGAAGGCATATCAATTCCATAAACATTAGGATATTTAACCGCGGGTGAAGCCGATGCAAAAAAAACTTTTTTAGCCCCTGCATCACGTGCCATTTTGACAATTTGATTGGATGTTGTACCACGAACAATAGAATCATCTACCAAGAGAACATTTCTACCTTTGAACTCTAATTCCATTGCATTCAGTTTTTTCTTAACAGAACTTTTTCGCTCTTTTTGACCAGGCATAATAAATGTACGACCAATATAGCGATTTTTGATAAAGCCTTCTCGATAGCGTATACCTAAAGTATTTGCTAATTCAAGTGCCGAAGAGCGACTGGTATCAGGAATAGGCATCACGACATCAATATCATGATCAGGGTAGGTTTTTAATATTTTTTGTGCGAGCTTTTCACCCATTCTAAGACGTGCTTTATAGACAGAAATATTATCTATAATAGAGTCAGGTCGAGCAAAATAGACATGCTCAAAAATACAAGGCGTATAAGATGTTTTTTCTGCACATTGCTGTATAAATACATCGCCTTTTGCGGTGATAATCACTGCTTCACCGGGTTTTATATCATCAATTAATTCAAAGCCTTGAACATCCAGAGCAACACTTTCAGAAGCAATACAATATTCGGTACCTTGTTTACTTTCACGTTTACCATACACAATAGGGCGGATACCATGCGTATCACGAAAACCCACAATGCCATAGCCTGTGATCATTGCGACACTTGCATAAGCACCACGACAGCGTTTATGAACCGCACTAATGGCATTAAAAACATCTTCTTCATTAATACGTAACTTATGGGATTGTTGCATTTCATGAGCAAAGATATTGAGTAAGACTTCAGAATCAGAATTGGTATTAAGATGTCTTAGATCTTGATTAAAAATTTCTTCTTTTAGCTCAATGGCATTGGTGAGATTACCATTGTGTGCCAGTGCAATGCCATAAGGTGAATTGACATATAATGGTTGTGCCTCAGCTGAAGATGAGCTACCTGCTGTGGGATAGCGTACATGTCCAATACCCATATTACCTTGTAAACGTAACATATCCTTAGTAGAAAAAACGTCTTTAACTAAGCCATTACCTTTACGTAAATAAAGCCTGTCATCATCATAGGTGACAATTCCAGCAGCATCTTGTCCCCTATGTTGTAGTACTGCTAATCCATCATATAATTCTTGATTTACATTATTGTTTGCTACAATAGCGATAATGCCACACATAGTGTTATACCTAAGCTAATAGTGAAGTTTTTCAGCAATATCAAGCGGTAAAAAGGGCTTGATAGAGACTGCAAGTTGTTGAAAATGAGGGATTAAAATTGATTCATTCCACCAAGGATCTTGTGGTATTTGAGTCAATCCCGCTAACAAAATTAAGACAGCAACGATAATACCACCGCGGGCAATACCAAAGAGCATACCAATAGATCGATCAGCACTAGACAGACCTGTTTTATCAACCAGTTTGGAAATAAGATTAGTGACCAAACTTGTTATAATTAAAGTTAAAATAAATAAAATCGTGAATGATACTACCGATAATATCGAGGGAGGTAAGTTCAAATAAGGTTTCATTAATACTGACATCTGATTCATAAACATCATACTGACCCAGATGGCTAATATCCAGCCCGCCAAAGAAAGTGACTCACGTACAAAGCCACGGAATAAACTGATTATTGTTGAAATAACAATCATCATCATAATAATATAATCAGGCCAAATAAGTGACACTTATTATTCTCGTATCGTTACAATTATAGAAAATGTATTTTATCACGTCGGTAATGCTTTTAAATAAAAAATTTAATATTTAATCAATTACTTGTTTTAAATCATGTTGTTTTATATTTTACAATTTCTGTTTTATCCAGTTTAAATTGTAATTTGAGTTGTGCTTGAATTGTTAATAGTTGTGAAAATTGTAAATAGGGGCCGACTCTTAAACGGTAAAAGTGACCTCTTTTTGTGGTCACTAATTCAACATAGGCTTTAAAGCCTTTTTGCTTTAACTTATTTCGTAAATCTAAAGCATTACGTTTTTCTATAAAACTACCGACCTGTATGGCATAAACGCTATCAATATCATCACTAGTGGGTGAATTTACTTTTTTATAAGAATTAGTATGCTCTATAAATGGATTGTTTTTATTGTCATTAATATAATCCAAATCATTGTTATCTCCTGTAACAGGGTAAGCAATAATTTTTTTTGAATCAGGCATCGTATCTGAAGGAGGAATTTTAGGTAAATCGCGTTTTAAGTTATCGGGTATATCAGGAATATTGGTACCTGAAGTAAAAGGATTTTGATGAGAGCCACCATTAAGGATCAGAGGAATAAAAATAATCCCTAATGAAACTAATACGATGGCACCAATCATACGTTGTTTTATATCAACTTTAGGTTCTTCAATGTATTGATCTGTTTTTGAGTCTAGCTTGCTATTACTCATTACTTTTATGTTGTCCTAATAGGGTTAAAGCATCTTTAACGGTATAAAAAGAACCAAAAATAAGCAAGCAATGTTGATGAGATACTAATTGCTTATCCTGATAATCATCAAATGCTTGTTTAAAACTGGAAAAAATCTGAACATTCTTGGTAATATTAGATTTTTTAGTATGATTTTTGTGAATAATATCAGCAATTTCAGCAGCAGGTTTAGCTCTATTGGAATTCAATTCAATAATACGCCAGCTATCCACAATAGGTTCTAAAATGGCGATAACTTTAGCACATTCTTTATCTTTGAGCATACCAATAATAATATGTAAATGTTCAAAATTAAGAGTGTTCTCTAGTGATTGTTTTAAAATTTTTGTGGCTTGTTCATTATGAGCTACATCAAGGATAATTAATGGATTATCGCTTATTTTTTGGAAACGACCTGCCAATTTTACACTTTGCAAACCCTGCTGTATTTCAGTAAGACTGACTGAAAATTTTGGTTTTAATAATTCCAGTATCATTAAGACATTAGAAGCATTTTTGTACTGAATATAACCGTTTAAATTAGGAGAAGGTAGGTGTTTTAATGAAGTACAATTGTTATTGTGCCATTGCCAATTACCCTGTGTATCAATATAAAAGTTATAATCAGTGGCAAATTGATAAAAGAAGAGTCCTTCTTCTTTTACTTTATCTTTAATACTCTGAGGTAAATCTATATCACCATAAAGTGCAGGTTTATCTGGGCGATAAATTCCAGCCTTTTCCAGAGCAATGGTTTCTCGATCATGACCTAGCCAGTCTTGATGGTCAATATCAACGGTTGTCACTAGAGCAATATCAGGATCAATCACATTAACTGCATCTAAACGTCCGCCTAATCCTACTTCTAAAATGGCAATATCACAGTTTTGTTGGATGATAATATCAATGGCTGCCAGTGTGCCAAACTCAAAATAACTTAGAGAAAGTTCACCACGTGCTAGATTAATACGTTCAAAAGAATCACAGATCAGTTTATCAGCAACAGGAATTTGATTAATTTTGATACGTTCATTGTAATCTAATAGGTGAGGTGAGGTATAACTGCCCACTTGATAACCAGCAGCACATAAGATGGCCTCAAGCAATGCCACTGTTGAACCTTTACCATTTGTGCCAGCAATGGTAATCACATAGCATGGAAAGTGAGTTTGTTTGGACTCATGATGGGGGGATTCATAGTAATCAGGCAATAATTGTCTGATGACTTGTGCGACTCTTTGCAAACCTAAGTCAATCTCACAAGGATGCAAGGTTTCTTGCCAAGCCAGCCAATCCTGTAATGTTTTAGACATTAAGTGGGTGATTGATTCACTTGTTTATTCATAAGCATGGATAAAATATTAACCAGTTTATCCCCCATATCAAGGCGTGAAACAATCATATCTATTGCACCATGTTCTAATAAAAATTCACTGCGTTGAAAACCTTTAGGGAGTTTTTCACGTACTGTTTGTTCTATTACTCTAGGTCCTGCAAAGCCAATTAAAGCATTTGGTTCCGCAATATTAATATCCCCCAATGTCGCAAAACTGGCTGATACACCACCCATAGTGGGGTCAGTCATTACAGAAATAAAAGGTAAACCACGACGGCGTAATTGACCTAAAGCGGCACTGGTTTTTGCCATTTGCATGAGAGAGAATAAGGCTTCTTGCATACGTGCACCACCACTAGCAGAAAAGCAAACAAAGGGTAAATTATGTTCAAGACAGTGGTTGACTGATCGGACAAATTTTTCTCCTACAACCGCTCCCATTGAGCCACCCATAAAGCGAAAATCAAAGGCTGCTATCACAACAGGAAAATCATTTATTTTACCTGCAATGGTGATCAGTGCATCTTTTTCACCGGTTGCTTTTTGTGAGGCAATAATTCGGTCTTTATATTTTTTGGAATCTTTAAATTTTAAATAATCAATAGGTTCTAAATGTTCAGAGAGTTCAACTTGTGATCCTTCATCAAATAAATTATTCAGACGCTTTCTTGCTTGAATTCTTAAATGGCAATCACATTTAGGGCATACTTCTTGATTACGTTCTAATTCAACTCGATATAATACCGCACTACAATTTGGGCATTTATCCCATAAACCTTCAGGAACGGCTTTTTTTGATGCGTTATCAGTGCTGATTAAGGGTAGTAAACGTGTAAACCAATTACTCATAATTGTTTCTCTATTGTTATATTCGCTATCAGATAATAATTAATTATGCATCCATTGCTGAACGCATAGAGACTAACACTTGGCTGATTTCTTTAATAATTTTTTGATTACTCGCTTCATTATTTGAAGTATGAGCATTTTTTTCAACTAAATTCACTAAGGCACTACCGACCACAACGGCATCAGCAACACGTCCGACGGCAGCGGCAGTTTCTGCATTTTTAATACCAAAACCAACACCAATGGGCAAATCAGTGACCTCTTGAATAATTTTTAAACGTTGTGCCACTTCTTCTGTATTAAGGGCAGAGGTACCCGTCACTCCCTTGACTGACACGTAATAAATAAAACCACTGGCATATTGACAAATAATCTTCATGCGTTCTTTAGTGGTGGTCGGTGACAGTAAAAAAATAGGATCGAGTTCATGTGATGTTAAAATAGGAATATAGTCAGAGGCTTCTTCAGGTGGAATATCAACGGTTAATACACCATCGACACCTGATTGTTGAGCCGCCTGAGCAAACACTTTATAACCCATGATTTCAATTGGATTAAGATAGCCCATTAACACCACAGGTGTTGTACTATTGGTTTGGCGAAATTGTTTGACAATCGCTAAAACATCGGTCAGTGATGTGCCATAAACTAAAGCTCTTTCGCTGGCTTTTTGAATAACGGGTCCGTCTGCCATTGGATCGGAAAAGGGAACACCTAATTCAATAATATCTGCTCCAGCATCCACCATTGCATGCATTAAATCCAAAGTAATATCAGGATTAGGATCACCTGCGGCTACGTAAGGTATTAATGCCTTTTTTTTATTTGTTTTTAGTTGCTCAAAACACGCTTGTATGCGACTCATTCTTGTTTTCTTCTTTAATTGTACTTAATTTAGAATTCAATGCCATCTATTGTGGCAACGGTATGAATATCTTTATCACCACGACCTGATAAGTTAGCCACAATAAATTGATCTTTATCCATTGTTGGTGCAAGTTTTGTCACATACGCCATTGCATGACTGGACTCTAAAGCAGGAATGATGCCTTCAATTCGAGTTAAATCATGAAAACCTGACAAGGCTTCTTCATCGGTGATTGCGACATAGTTAGCACGTCCAATATCTTTTAGCCAAGCATGTTCAGGGCCGACACCGGGGTAATCAAGACCTGCTGAAACCGAGTGAGTAGGGATAATTTGCCCATGACGATCTTCCATTAAATAAGTACGATTGCCATGTAATACACCGGGTTTTCCAGCACATAATGGTGCAGCGTGTTCACCTGTTTCTAAACCATGACCTGCGGCTTCAACACCATACATAGAGACATCTTGATCATCAACAAAGGGGTAAAATAAGCCCATTGCATTTGAGCCACCACCAATACATGCGACTAAAGCATCAGGTAAACGTCCTTCATGCTGGACACTCTGTTCTCTTGCTTCACGCCCAATAATGGCTTGAAAATCTCTGACCATAGCAGGGTAAGGATGAGGGCCTGCTACTGTACCAATAATATAAAAGGTGTTATCAATGTGAGTGACCCAGTCACGCATGGCTTCATTAAGAGCATCTTTTAAGGTTCTTGAACCTGATTCCACAGAAACAACACGAGCACCCAATAATTTCATTCTATAGACATTGAGAGCCTGACGCTGAATGTCTTCTGCACCCATATACACAACACATTCAAGCCCCAGACGTGCCGCCACAGTTGCGGTTGCCACACCGTGTTGCCCAGCACCTGTTTCAGCAATAATTCTCGTTTTTCCCATACGTTTTGCCAATAACATCTGACCCACGGTATTATTAACTTTATGTGCCCCTGTATGATTCAAATCTTCACGTTTGAGATAAATTTTTGCACCACCGAGTTCTCGACTCCAACGTTCCGCAAAGTAAAGAGGAGAGGGCCGTCCCACATAATTAGCCAGATCATTATCCAATTCTGCTAAAAATTCTTTATCTTGAAAATAATGAATATAAGCCTCTTTGAGTTCTCTTAAAGGCTCCATTAAAGTTTCAGGCACAAACATACCGCCATATTGACCAAAATGCCCTTGTTCGTCAGGCATATCGGATAATTTTTTATCCGCCTGTTGCTCTATTGTCATTACTCACTACCATTTTCTTTAAAAATTGTTAATACGCCTGCTTTGCCTGCGTCATAAATTGCGTTATTTTTTGTGGGTCTTTTTTTCCCTTTTTTTGGATATGAGTGGCTTCTACACCACCGCTGACATCCACCGCATAAGGCTTTACTTGTATAATGGCTTGGGCAATATTATCTGCTACTAGCCCTCCTGCCAAAATAACGGGTAAGGTTAAATCATGGGGTACTTTATGCCAATTAAAAGCTTCTCCTGTACCACCGGGAATGCCTTTCTTGTAAGTATCTAAAAGTAAGCCTTTAGCACTGCTATATTCATTTTGAACGTGATATAAATCCAGTCCTTCTTTCATTCGTACTGCTTTGATATAAGGACAATTAAAGGAGGCACAAAATTGTTCTGATTCATTACCATGAAATTGAAGAAGATTGATGTTTATTTGTTTAAGAATAGAATCAATGACCTGCCGTTTTTCATTCACAAATAAAGCGACGGTCGTAATAAAAGGTGGTAGTGAATGCACAATTTCTAACGCCTGTTCAACACTAATATAACGCGGACTCGGTGGATAAAAAACGAGCCCTATTGCATCAGCACCTGAATCGTAGGCATATTTTGCATCTTCGCAATTGGTAATACCACAAATCTTAATTCGAGTCATTATTACATTCTTTCAATAATAGTCTTAATTTTAGCTTATTTACTAAAAATTGATAATTTATCCCACATTTTATCAATTATTCCTATCTATAGATACAAGCATATTAAAATAAAGTAAGGATTGAAAGAGCATTCTTGTATGAATAAATATCCATAATGTATTTATTGTATCGCTTTATTTTTATATTAATATCACTCATTTTTAGTCAATAAAAATTAAAATGTTTGATTTATTATTTTTAATTTTGCATAATAAACTTGTAGTGAAGTTGCGTAACCTTAGAATGTTTTTATTTAAATTAGGTAACTTTAGCGTGAGACATTAAGTGAATTAAGTATTATATTTATTAATAGTATTATGGAGTTTTATATGAAAAAGTTATCATTGGCAATATTTTTTGGATGTATTTTTATAACATCAAATGCATCAGCATGGTGGTTAAAAGATGCTACGTATACCGTATATCAGCAAGGAGATACAACGTATATAGAAACTCCTATGAATGGTTATAACTACACTTTTCCCTTAGTTGATTTTGATGGGGTTCCTTCAAAAGAATTAACTGCTGTGGCTTTGACGGCATTTGCAGGTAATTTAAATGCTGAATTTTGGGTGAATGATTATAGCAAAATAGATAGAATTAAATTAGTCCCATAATATTTAACTAATTTTAAAAAATATTAATACAAGAGACATTTATTTTTTAAAAGCCTCTTGTTTAAACGTTACTATCCTTTCTAAATTATAGAAG
>JAGLFC010000102.1 GCA_023144715.1 Gammaproteobacteria bacterium
GAGTTTTAAAAGTGCAAAAGAAAGTTTAAGCCATGATTTAGCAGAAATCAAAGTGGCTGGTTTGTGGAAAAATGAGCGTATTATTGCCTCTGATCAAAAAAATGACATAACCCTAGCCGATGGTCGTGAAGTCATTAATATGTGTGCTAATAATTACCTAGGGCTTGCCAATAACCCAGATATTATTCAGGCTGCTAAAGATAGTTATAATCAGTGGGGATTTGGACTGTCTTCTGTGCGTTTTATTTGTGGCACCCAGACTATTCATAAAACATTAGAAGATAAGGTCAGTAAATTTCTAGGTATGGAAAATACCATTTTATATGCCGCTTGTTTTGATGCCAATACAGGATTGTTTGAAACAATTCTAACGAAAGAAGATGCTATTATTTCAGATGAACTCAATCATGCTTCTATTATTGATGGCGTGCGTTTATGTAAAGCGGCTCGTTATCGTTATAAAAATAATAATATGACTGATTTAGAAGATAAACTAAAAGAAGCCAAAGCCTCTGGCGCACGACGTATTTTAATTACCACGGATGGTGTATTTTCTATGGATGGCACTATTGCTCAACTTGACAAAATTTGTGATTTAGCGGATCAATACGATGCAATTGTACATCATGATGACTGCCATGCAGTGGGTTTTATGGGCAAAACAGGACGTGGCATACACGAATATCATAATGTGATGGATCGTGTTGATATTATTACAGGGACATTTGGTAAAGCACTCGGGGGTGCTTCAGGTGGTTATACCTCGGGTCGTCAAGAAATTATAGACATGTTACGCCAACGTTCTCGCCCTTATTTATTTTCTAATACACTGGCACCTGCCATCTGTGCAGCCACACTTAAAGTACTTGAAAAACTCACTCAATCCACTGAGTTACGTGATCGTTTAGCAAAAAATACTCAGTATTTTCGTGCTGGAATGAAAGAAGCAGGTTTTGATATTGCTCAAGGGGATCATCCTATTGTTCCTGTTATGCTTGGTGATGCTGTATTAGCACAAACCATGTCACAAAAATTATTAGAACAAGGCATTTATGCCATTGGTTTCTTTTTTCCTGTTGTACCCAAAGGTAAAGCACGTATCCGCACTCAAATTTCTGCCGCTCATACCAAAGAAGATTTGGACAAAGCCATTGTTGCCTTTGCTCGTATTTATAAGGAATTAACCTGTAATAATTGATTAAAACATCCATCCTCTACCTGCACTTTTTAAGGACTAGCATCTTATAGAAGAATTTAGGATAATATCTTTTTCTATAATTATGCAATGCCCTTAATGTTTTATCTTCCAAGGATTCAATATGAACATTTCTCCTAAAAACATCTTTATTTTTTTTCTAATTTTTTTATTTACAACGACAGCTTATGCAAATACCCAATATGTGAGCGATGAACTCTTTATTAATATGCGTTCAGGCAAAGGCAATGGTTTTAAAATAACCAATATTATCAAGAGTGGTACTGAACTGACCATACTCAAAAAAGAGTCAGGTTATACCAAAGTAAGAACCCCTAATGGTCATGAAGGCTGGGTACTCAGTCGTTTTCTTATTAAGACACCTATTGCTAGAAAATTATTAGCTCAAGCACAATTAAGTGTAGTAGAAATGAAAGAAAAATATGAGCTAATGGCAACTGAACTCAATAGTATTACAATAGAACGTAACCTGTTAAGTAATTCTGAAAAACAACTATTGGATAATCAAGAAGTAATCAATATTGAGCTAGAAAAGCTCAAAAAAATTGCATCTCGTCCCATGCAATTAGAAAAGGAAAATGAACAACTTAGAAATGATCTTGTTAAAATTGAATCCGAAAACAGCCTTATAAAACAAGAATATCAAGCACTTGAAGATAATAGTGATCATGAATGGTTTGTCGCTGGAGCAGGCGTATTATTTGGCGGAATGCTCCTTGGTTTAATATTACCCAAACTTCGATCAGGACAAAGAAAAGCGAACTGGAATCGTTTATAAACAGAACAAATGGCAATGAACCTTTGCCATTATTATTTTATGATCTGGTCACTGTTTAGTTTTTTATGAATGGTTTCAGGGATATTAATCGCTTCTGAAAAATTAGTATTTTCAAATAAGGCATTTTTAAATTGAGTACCTTTGAGATCCGAACCTACAAGACTTGTATTGGTTAATTGAGTGCCATTAAGAATGGTGCCATGCAAAATAGTCTGTTTTAAGTTACTTTCTTCCAATGCTGCTCCTGTGAGATCTGACCCACTCAGATCAACATGGGATAAAATAGAATTGATCAGCACAGCACGCAACATTTTACTGTTTTTGATTTCACTGCCACTGAGATCGGTTTCTTCCATATTAATATCTTTCATCTGTGCATGATTAAAAAATGCGTGATGTGCAGTCGCATAGTTAATTTTTGTGCCAAACATAAATGACTTGGAAAAATTTGCATGATTGAGATTTGCACCATCAAATTGAGTATGAAATAAGTTACTTTCTTCTAAGCCAACATGTTTCATATTACAACCCGCAAAATTACTCCATTTAAGGCTGGCTTTTTTAAGACTCGCACCTTCAAGGTTGCAATCAATAAATTGAGCATTATCCATATTTGCACCCTCTAAATTGACACCACGCAGATCAGCCTCAATAATCTTTTTTCCTGAAAAATCACAATGGCTTAAATCAGTAAATGGCATAGGATGATCACACTGTCCTTTTTCCAATGCTATCGCATGTACCGAAACCATCCAGAAGATAAAAATGACAGCAATAAATTTTTTCATAATAGTCACTTGTTTTGTTGTGATTTCCAACTAAAAATAAAGAGCAATAAACTTAGCAAGCTTATATTGTTTATTATTTTTAGTCCCATATAATTCTAAACTTTCCCCTTTTATCTGATAGCTATCCACTTGAGAAAGTAATTTTGTCATCATATTTTCCAATGCCTGAGCAGGACACATCATTTTTGTTGTTATGAGTGATTTAAAGGCAATTTTCTGTTCCGTGTAATCCATTGTACCCGAAAAACGATTACATCCTAAAAAACCTCTCACACTATTTTTTTGATGAATAACAAAATGAATATCGCGTACTTCTCCAGAGCTTTGGCTCATGGCATCACGCCAGAGTGTATTATTAGTGAGTGGTACTTCCTTTAATTCAACCAATTTCCAGTAAGTATTGTCTAAAGAGGACGGAGGTACAACACCGGAACATTTTTCCTGTTGATGGATACTCATAAATTGATCAACCATTAATACTTTTTCATCCTCTTCCCCTTCCATTTTAGGACGTCGATCAAAATGAGCCTTTAGTTTCACAAAAAGAGATTCACCCATCTGATAGCGATTGTTAAGATAGGCTCTTTCTAATGCTTGATTATCCTTTTCCATTGCAACAGGTAACCGTTTTTTGTTTTGACCACATTCCAAAAATAATCCTCTATCTGCATAATAAGAATACATACCTGTCATCTCTACAGATTCTATGGCGTATGCTGACTTCAACAATATGGTACATAAAATTATTAAAAAAGAAGCGTTACTCATCTTGAGGCTTTTCTGATAGTATTTTTTTACCGCTGATCATAGAAGAAACCAGTCTATCCCCTTCTTTTACTTCTGCACGAATCACAGCGGCAATATGTATAAAAATAAGAAACATCAAAAAATAAGCCGTATATAAATGTATTTTACCAAAAGGGCCTTTAACCGCTTTCAGTGAAGCCATTTTTTCTTGATCAACACCGTCTTCTTTATAAGGCTTTATAGTCGCAGGATCAACCCCATCAGCGGCCACATAAGATGCCATTGCACCACCAAAGGGAGGATAATAAATATCTGTGCCTGCACGAATCAAACCACTGATCAGCATAATAATCAATAGCGTAAATAAAAGTGTAACGGCTAGTTTCCCCACAGGATTATGACCCATAAATTGTTGTACATTCCCTGTTTTTATAGAATCATGATAGCTTTTCAAGCTCTGCATAAACCCTTTTCTGGGAAGAAAAGCACTAAAACGTGCTGAGGCTGGGCCAATAAAGCCAAAAATCAAACGAATAATAAGATTAGTCGCAAAGATATAACCAATCATCACATGCAATTCTTTTAAACCAATTTTTGCTTCAAAGCTCACAATACCCAACTCTTTTTTATAGAGCATGATTAAGCCTACAAAAATAAGAGACAGAATAGTCAACGCATTAATCCAATGAAATACACGGACTGAGACACTCCAAGTATTATAACTTTTGTATGATAGTGACATAATATATCCTTTTTATTGGAAATTATTGAAAAACAACACTGGGCAACCAAGTAGCGATCTGTGGCCAATATGCAAGAGCCATGATCATGACTAATTGAATCAAAATAAAAGGAATAATTCCCTTATAAATATCAATCGTTTTAACAGAATCAGGGGCAACCCCCCGCAAATAAAAAAGAGCAAATCCAAAAGGGGGTGTCAAAAAAGAGGTTTGTAGATTAATGGCAATCATAATGCCTAACCAAACAGGATCAACGCCCATAGTAAGCAAGATAGGAGCGACAATAGGCACCACCACAAAGGTGATTTCAATAAAATCTAAAATAAAACCTAAGAAGAACATGACCAGCATCACCACTAATACAGGACCAAATGCACCTTCTGGTAACATACTGGTGAACCAACCACCTGATTCTTTATCTGCCAAGCCCAATAAAAATTCTTCAATGACTTCATCACCGCCAAAACCTCTAAAAACCAAAGAAAAAATAGCCGCACCAATAAAAATAAAAAAGATCATACTGGTGACTTGAGTGGTCGAATAAACCACTTCTTTAAGAATATTGATATTAAGTGTTTTCTTACTTAGAGCAATCATTAATGCACCGATTGCACCGACTGCTGCGGCTTCTGTCGGTGTTGCTGCACCTGTGAGTATCGATCCTAAAACAGAAATAATCAGTAATAAGGGAGGCATAAGGACTTTAATAACATTGAACCATATTGATCCCGTTTGTGTGGTACGATCAGTGTTAAAATCAGGAATGAGATCACGGCGATAAAAACCGACCAGCATAATGTAAAGAATATAAAAAAAGACTAATAATAAGCCCGGAATAATAGCCCCCACAAATAAATCACCCACTGATAAGGTTTCAGGTGCAAAAATAC
>JAGLFC010000103.1 GCA_023144715.1 Gammaproteobacteria bacterium
TTGATCAGCCCAACATTGTAGATGGCCACTGTGATTTTCAATGCCTAAATCATCCTGTAATTCTTTAAAAATATTAATTAAAGATTTGGGGATTGGCTTAACATCAGGTAAGACAGAAAAGCACAAGCCATGTGCATGACCGAGAGTCGGATAAGGATCTTGTCCAAGGATAACCACCTTAACTTGTGTAGGTGTGACGCTATTAAGAGCATTAAACCAAAGACTAGAATGAGGCAAGATGACCTTTCCTTGATCTTTTTCTTGACGTAAAAATGTCTTTAATACAGACATGTTTTCTGCTTCTAATATATTATGTAAATTTTTTTTCCAGAGTTCATTCAATTCACCTGTGGACATTTTTTATCCTTATTTTTTATTAAATAGATAATGATTAGAATAAGAGGTTAAATTATTGCCACCAAGTTGTTAACAATGGAATATAAGTAATCAATAATAACCACACTAACATAATCATCAAAAAGGGAAAAGTCGCACGAAATAGTGTAAGTATGGGTTGTTTAAAGCGTTGACTGGCAATAAATAAATTAATACCAACAGGAGGAGTCATATAACCAATTTCTAAATTGGCAAGAAAAATAATCCCCAGATGGACAGGATCAACGTTGTAACGCAAGGCTAAAGGAATAATCAGTGGTACAACCACCACAATGGCAGAAAAAATATCCATCATTGCTCCCACAATAAGTAAAAATAAATTTAATAATAATAAAAATTGTAATTGACTGTCAATGTGTCGTTCTACTACGTCCAATAATTTCATTGGTAATTGAGAATCAATTAATAAATTGGTCAGTCCCATTGCCACCCCTAAAATAATTAAAATACTCCCAACTAAAGTGGTGGTATCAATTAAAATACGAGGGAGATCCCTGATTAAATGTACTTTTTTACTGATCATACTTTCAACAAATAAGACATAAATAGCGGTTAAAGCGGCTACTTCTGTAATAGTCACAAATCCCCCAAAAATACCTGTAAAAATAAGCACAGGTAACATCAGATCCCAAATACTTTCTCGTAAAGCTGTAAAAATTTTTTGCCAAGAAAAATCATGTTTAGGTGTCTTCAGTTTAGGGGCTGAATAAATACTAAAAAGCGATAACATAATCAGTAAAAGTAAACCTGGTAACATACCTGAAAGAAATAATTCATCAATACTGACACCCGATACAATACCATAAAGAAGAATTGCCATACTAGGAGGAAAAAGTAAGCCCAGAGAGCCAGATGTGGTCAACAAGCCTAAACAAAAACGTTGTCGATAATGTGCCATTTCTAACATGGGATAAAGCAAAGCACCTAAGGCGATAATAGTGACACCCGATGCACCTGTAAATGCCGTAAATGCCGAACAAGAAACAATGGTGACAATGGCAAGCCCACCCGGCATCCAACCTAATAAAGCGTTAAATAATTTCACTAAACGTCGTGTGCCATCACCAGAAGCAAGAATAATACCTGCCAGTGTAAATAAGGGAATTGCCATGAGATTGGGTTGTGAGGCAAGACGATAGAGTTCAATAATAAGAATACTGGGATCAAGATCAGCAGAATAACTGGCTAATAATCCCCCAGCCCCCATAACAGCAAAGAGTGGAGTACCAAGAATGGCCAGTAATATTAAAATAATAACAACAAAAACAATCATAAAATCTCAGAGCAAGGAGGTTTATTATTCATTGGTGGTTCAAGGATCACGCATTCATGTTCAAACCCTGTGAGGGTGAGCAACAATAAATGCAATGATAAAATAAAAAAACCCACAGGAAGGATCAGAGCTAAATAAACAGACCAACGCTCATTGGCGGGTGCGTAATGCCATTCATCCAACCAAAAAACACCTGCATACCAAGTAAATATAAGGCTGATAATAGCACTGAGTAAAAGTAAAGGACGAATTAATTTTTCTTGTTGATCAGTCGTTAAAAAGGTGGTCAAAATATCAATTTTGATATGACGATTTTGTTCAGAAACCAGTGCTGCACCCATAAAAATAATAAATAGAATTAAATGGCGACTGATGACATCCACTTGAGAAAAACCCATGTCAAAAAAATTACGAGCAATGATCTGTATGATTGCTAAGACTAATAATAGTAATAAACTACTGGCAGCCACTATTTTTTCAAAAATAATTAAGCCATGCTTTATTTTAAAAAGAAGATTGAGTACAGCAGACATTATTAACAAACCTTATTGATTGGCATGAAATTTATCAAGTAGTGTCTTGGTTCGATTAAACATCTTTTTAGAAATATAATCGGATGCAATTAAATCTTGAGCTGCTTTATCACGAATGGCTAACATGGCTTGTTTTTCTTTTTCATTCCAATTCCACATAAACTGAATGCCACTGTTTTTTAATAAGGTAATACTGTCTTTATTATCACGACGTGTAATATGATTAATGGTTTCAGCGGTCTTTTTACCTGTTGTGGTTAATAATTGCTGTAATTCTTTGGGTAATTTTTTAAAGAAGCGATTACTGACCACTAACGCCCCAATCGCATTGGTCATAGAAATATGCGTTGCATACGATAATTTAGTATGCCATTGCATGGTTAATGCCCCAAAAGAAGAATTATAAACGGTATCAATACTGCCATGTTTAGCACTGAGCTGGGTATACACATCAATAATAGATAAGGGAACTGGAGAGACATCCGCCGCATTGGCAAAGGCTTCACCTACAGGATCGCCTTGCCAAAGCCAAATACGTCGTTGTTTGAGCTCAGCCAGTGAATTAATAGGTTTTTTAGAGAAGAAATGAATACTGCCAATTTCGGGCCAGCCCAGTAGTTCAAAACCTTTATAACGAAAACCTGCTTCAATTTCAGGCATTAAATGATCACGGACATAATCAGATTCATCAGTATTTTTGAATAAAAAAGGCATTTCTAAGACACGAGCCGATGAATAAATACGCCCAATGCCATAGCCTGTAAAAAAAGCACCATGCAATTGACGACTACGAATTTTACGTAACACATCAGGCTCATCACCCATCACACCACCGGGGTAAATTTTAAATGTTAAACGCCCCTGACTTTTTTGTTTTACTTCATCTGCCCAACGATTAACTTCTTTCATCCAAGCCGTATCAGCAGGAACAAGTGTGGCAAATTTTAAGACATATTTTTTTTCTGCCTGAGCATTACTGGTGAATGCGAATACAGATATGAATAATAGTGCATAGATAAAGTAATAATTAGGGTATTTTAAAACCATGTTTCTTCCTTTTTTAGGAGTAGGGAGGCTTTGTATTGGGCTATTTTATTGATTAATGCTTGTTCGGGGTATAAATTATCACTGGCTTGAATAATCTCATTTAATAAATGATGAAATGCCTCTTGATCAAAGCGTTGGCGTTCCAGATACTGTGCTTGTAAAAGATTAATGATCAGTAATTTATTTTTATTAGCATGATTTGCCTGAGCAAAATGCTGTTCAGATAATTGATAATTACCACCGAGCATAGGCGATTTGCTACCATAATATACGCCAAAGAAAATATGTGCACCACTCATATAATAATGTTCATCTAACTCTAAGACTCGTTGCATAAACATCACAGTTTTAGGCAATTGTGCAAGACTGTGAGTATTATCTCGATTTAAATCAATGGATTTTGCCCAACAGGATGCTGCCCAAAAAAGAGCGGGAACTGCACTTTTATTCAGTGTATTCACTTTATCTTGCAGTGCGTCTAAATGACCCTCAAGGAATGTCTGATCAATGCCATAATCCGCTAAAACGACTTGTGTGTGCTGATAACAACGATGATATAATTGTGCGGCTCGTTGAGGATTGCCTCTTTGAAATGAACCATGATCCATAAATCCATCTTCAATAAAACCAAAGGCATAGCCATAATAGGCTTGTGCAGCATATAGTTGTAACGTTTCATTATGAGGATCACTGATCAACATGCCTTCAATCAAACTAATATTAGCAGGCAATGCCTCTTGTGCTAATTGCAGATCACGTTCCTTATTCATGGCAATAATACCGCCTTCAATCAAGGGCATAGATGCTCGTACCGTGAGCTGGGAAATGGAGCAAGCATTTAATTGTATGAGTATGGCAATAAAAAAGCTGATTTTTAGAGTGTTATTCATTATAAAAGTTCATGTTCTTTAAAATATAAAAGTAATCAAGTTATTTAAGTATATTAGAATAAAGTAATGATAAAGTATTGTTTTTAAGGATAAAATCAATCCTCTAGGATATGAAAGTCTGTCCTATATTGCAATAGATTAAAGTCATTGAATGTGTATTTTTTTGTTGAAACTCAGGTTCATTATAACAATCCAGCACATGTTTAAGTTACAATATCGCTCTATTTTTTCTTGTTTATTATCTATTGAACTATTTGAGTTGAGGTCTTTGTGGAAGAATTTATTCTAGGTCAACGTTGGGTGAGTAATGCAGAATTGTCTCTGGGTTTGGGTATTTTAATAGAAGTTGAGCATCGTATTGTGACGATTAACTTTATTGCCAGTGGTGAAACAAGAACGTATGCCAAAGAAAATGCACCTCTCACACGTATTATTTATGATATAGGTGAACAAATAAATGCTATTGACGGTCTGTATTTTGAAGTGATGGATAGAACAGAAGTGGATGGCTTAATCATTTATCATGGTAAAGATACAGAAGGTTTACCCATCAGTTTAGAAGAGGGTCAATTGAATCATTTCGTGCAATTGAATCGTCCAGCGGAACGTTTATTTATTGGTCAGATTGATAAAAACTATTGGTTTAATTTACGTTATCAAACCTTGCAAAAAAATAGAGTACTCAATCATAGCCCATTAGCAGGCTTAACAGGGTGTCGTACCACCTTAATTGCTCATCAATTATTTATTGCCCATGAAGTCGCCACTCGTTATGCGCCTAGAGTGTTATTGGCTGATGAAGTGGGTTTGGGGAAAACCATTGAAGCGGGTTTAATTTTACATCATCAATTATTACATGAACGAGTACAGAGAGTGTTAATTGTTGTGCCAGAAAGTTTAATACACCAATGGCTAGTAGAAATGTTACGCCGTTTTAATTTGATGTTTAGTATTTTTGATCAACAACGTTGTCAAGTTAATAATGAAGAGGAAGAGGTAAACAATCCTTTTTTAGAGGCTCAATTAGTATTATGCAGTTTAGAATTTTTAGCAGAAAATCAGCAAGACTACCAAAATGCTCTTGGAGGTGAATGGGATTTATTAGTCGTTGACGAAGCGCATCATCTCCAGTGGTCAGAAGAAAAGTCTAGCCATGAATATGATCTGATTGAACAATTAACACACAAAACAAAAGGGGTGTTGCTCTTAACCGCAACCCCTGAGCAATTAGGTATCGAAAGCCATTTTGCTCGTTTACGTTTACTTGATCCTGATCGTTTTCCCGACTTAAAGGCATTTATTGCCGAAGAACAAAGTTATCAACCGATTGCACAGGCAATAGATATTTTGATGTCTGGAAAAAAATTGGATCAGAAAACCAATGATTTGCTTAAACCCTTTTTATCTGAACTGTCTCAACACACGTTACCAGAACAAGACACTATCAGTGATAGGGATCGCACCTTATTAATTGAACAATTATTAGATCGACATGGTACAGGACGGGTGTTATTTCGCAATACTCGTAATACCATTAAAGGCTTTCCCCGTCGTACCGTAATGGCTCACCCTCAACCTTTGCCAGAAGCGTATCAAGATATTTTGCAAAAATTTTGTGACCCCTTCTTACAAGCAATTGAGTTAGAAGAAGAGGATGCTTTTTCTAATTTGATTCTTTTTCCTGAACTATTATATCAAATTGAAGCAGAACAGTTACAGTCTCCTTTAGATTGGACACAAGTTGATCCTAGAGTAGAGTGGTTATCTGATTGGTTATTAGAACAACGTCATATTGATCAAGAGGCTAAAATACTGGTTATTGTTGCTAATGCGTCCAGTGTGATTGATTTATCCAATACTTTAAAGAGGCAATATGGCATAGTGGCTGCCATCTTCCATGAAGGCTTGAGCCTTATTGAACGTGATCGTGCGGCTGCTTTTTTTGCTGATACAGAAAATGGCAGTTCTGTGTTGATCTGTTCAGAAATTGGAAGTGAAGGGCGCAATTTTCAATTTGCACACCAGATGGTGTTATTTGATTTACCATTAAACCCTGATTTATTGGAACAGCGTATTGGACGTTTGGATCGTATTGGTCAAACTCAAACGATTCATATTCATATCCCTTATCTTCAAAATACCGCTCAAGAACGTCTCTTTCATTGGTATCACTCAGGCTTAAATGCCTTTGAACAGACCTGTCCTGTGGGTAATAATGTCTTTACTCAGATGCAAGCACTCTTACAAACCGTATTACTAACAGCACAGAGCGATAAGAGAGCATTATTAATTGAACAAACCCAAGCCTTATCTCACACACTTAATGATGCCTTACATAAGGGGCGTGATCGTTTATTAGAATATAATTCTTGTCGTCAGCCAGAAGCCGATCAGCTTAAAGCATTGGCAGACAAAGAATCCACAAATCATGATCTCCGTCATTATATGGAGACGGTCTTTGATGTCTTTGGTATTGATCATTCTGATCATAGTGAAGGGTGTTATATTATTACACCCACAGAACAAATGGTGGATGCTTTTTCTGGTTTGCCCGATGATGGAATGACCATTAGCTATAATCGCACTATTGCACTGGCGAATGAGGATATACAGTTTTTTACTTGGGATCATCCTATGGTGAGAAGCTCAATGGATAGGGTCAGTAGTGGTGAAATGGGTAATACCGCGATGACCACTTTAGAAAGTGATGGCTTAGAGATTCGTATTGCTCCGGGTAGTTTATTACTCGAATGTCTCTTTATATTAGAAACCAGTGCACATCAAGACTTACAAGCGGATCGCTATTTACCCAGTAGTAGTATTCGCGTATTAATGAATGAGCAAGGTCAGGATTTGAGCCAATATATTAAACCGAGTGATATAGGGATAATAGATGCAAAGAAAAAAGGCATTAAAAATAAGATTGCCCGACAAATTATTAAAGTGAAAGAAGAAGCATTACGGGATATGATTAAGCAAGCTGAACAACAGTGTCAACAACAAACACCACAACTTCTCTCCGTGGCAAGAAAGGCGAGTCAACAAACACTCATGAAAGAAATGAATCGTCTCAAAGCACTGGCTAAAGTTAATCCTAATATTCGTACGGAAGAAATTGATTTTTATGGACAACAATTGGATTCATTAGAGACTATTTTTGATACCATTACACCACGATTGGATGCCTTACGTGTTATTATTGTGACTTAAATCATATATTTTTTTTAGAAAAAAATAGTAATGACGACTGTTTTACGACTATTATTTGAGATTCTCTTTTCTTTATTGCATGGTTTAGTCATTTATGTTGTTAGGGAAATAAATATGAAAACAAAATTTATTATTGCTGTGTTACGCCTACTTTCTTGGATTCCCTTACCCATTTTGCATGGTTTAGCCATTATTATTGGTTATTTTCTCTATTGGTTGCCTAATACTTTAAAACGCACCGCAACAATTAATTTGTCCCTTTGTTTTCCAGAAATGAGCCTTAAAGAGCGTCAAATATTATTACGCAAAAGCTTAATTGAAAGTGTAAAAACAGCCTTAGAAATGGGAGCTATGTGGTTTTGGTCAGTTGAACGTTTAAATAAACTTGATAAAGGGGTTGTGGGTTTTGAACGTTGGCAAACACTGTGCAAACAAGGTAAAGGGGTGATTGCTTTAACGCCTCATATTGGACAGTGGGAGTTTTTAGGTATATTCAGTCAACAATATATTGCGATGACGAGTCTTTATCGCCCCCCTAAAATGGCTGATTTGGATGCTTTTTTAGTGAAAGTACGTAATCGATCAGGCAATACCCTTGTACCAACAACATCGTCGGGTGTAAGGGCATTATATACCAGTCTAAAAAAAGGCTATATGGCCGGTATTTTACCCGATCAAGATCCAGGATCCAGTGGGGTCTTTGCCCCCTTTTTTGGTATAGAAGCTAATACAATGACACTCATTACTAAACTGGCACAACGTACCCATGCAGCGGTTATTATTGCCTATGCCGAGCGTTTGCCGTGGGGCAGGGGCTTCGTGACTCATATTTATGAAATTGATAGTAAAGAAATAACTGACCCTGATCCAATTGTTGCCACTACCGCTTTAAATAAAGCCATTGAACGTTGTGTACGTGAGAAACCAGAACAATATCAATGGGTCTATAAACGCTTTAAAAAACGTCCAAAAGGCGAAAAAAAGGTGTATTGATTATCAACATATTATTTATTGTCTGAATCAGATGCACTGATAATAGATTTTAAATCCGCAAAGGGGTTATGAGTGGTCACTGCGGTTTGTTGATTAGCATTTACATCACCATAAGCTTCATATTCATTCATTTTTTGATGTTCATTATCATGGCAATATATACATAAGTTTTCCCAGTTACTGCCATCAGGTGGATTATTATTATGGTTATGATCAATATGGTGGACGGTCAATAATGGAAGGTTTTCTCGTGTAAAAGCTTTACCACAACGACCGCATACCCATGGATGCAATTTGAGTGATTGTTCTCGATAGCCTTTTTCTCTATCATTTACTTCTGTATGGACTTTTTTAACAATGGCATCTAATTTGCCTGTATCCATTTTTTTCTTTTTATCTTTACGTCTGCCAACCATAATAATAACCTGTTTTTTTTATCTAAGTTGCCTATAATACTGGTAAACTGATTAAAATTCACTAAAGTTAATGAGATTAATAATCCATGAATAAAACGATGCCTACCTCTATTTTACCTCAAGAAGCTTCAAAAATGCTGATTGAACACCCTAATAGTGTATTAATTGATGTGCGTTCTTCTATGGAATTTCTGTTTGTGGGTCATCCTAAAGGAGCAATACATATTGCGTGGATTGATGAACCTGATTGGGATATTAATCCTGATTTTGTGACAGAAGTGCGTCAATTAGTATTGGGAGGGGTGTGTACAGAAGAAAGTCAAACACCCGCTATTATTCTTATTTGTCGTAGTGGCAATCGTTCTTTAGAAGCAGGACAGCTTTTATTGAAGTCAGGTCTTAGTAATGTCTTTAATATTGATGAGGGCTTTGAAGGAGAGCTTAATGAACAACATCAGCGAAGTACTTTAGGTGGCTGGCGTTATCATAATTTGCCTTGGGAGCAATGTTAATGAAAATTATTCTATTTTTGGTTGTATCGGGTATTTCTAATGGCTCAGATAATACCTTTAATTATCAAATGGAAAAGCACTATACTAATATTGAAGAATGTGTACAAACCAGTATTATCATGCGTAAAATTTTACAAGCAGAAGATAATTTACAAGTACGTGAAACAACTATTTATACACATTGTGAAGTCAATAAAGACGGTCTGAGTGAACAAGAATATGCTCAGGCACATAATAAAATACGCCGTTTAGAAAAGTTTTATACGATGACAAAATGGTAAATTATTGATTAAGAGTCGTTATATCAAAAATTTTTTTCTTGTAATGCTTCATTTGGCTGTTTCAATTTATCAACAATAGGCAGTTTAATCACTACTTTTGCACCATAACCAGCAGAGAGCATACTTTGGTTGGATATATTTTCTGCCACAATCACACCACCGTGTTCTTCAATAATTTTTTTCACAATCGCTAAACCAAGTCCTGTTCCTTTAGGTTTATTAGTGACATAGGGATCAAAAATATTATTCAGTAACTCTTCTGGGAATCCAGGACCATTGTCTATCAATTCAAGTAAACACCAATGACGACTATTTTCCTCTAATAAACGAGTTTGTACTCTCAAAATTACTTTATCTTGATGAGCCGCTGCTTCCAGTGCATTTTTGATTAAATTATGAAAAACTTGTCTTAAACGCCCTTGATCGGCTTCAACTAAAGTACCGCTAATGGCTAAATCTTGGCGTATTTCTAATTTATCATTACTATGATAAAGTTCTACAACTTCCATCAGTAATTTTTCAATATCTAAGGCTTGCATTTTTAATTCAGGCATTTTGGCATATTCTGAAAAAGCTTTGACCATTTCTTTCATGCTATCCACTTGATTAACAATAGTAGTGGTTAAACGATCCAATGTTTCAGCATCTTTTTTATCCATTGTTTTTAAATATTTATGGCGTAATCGTTCTGCTGAAAGTTGAATAGGGGTGAGAGGATTTTTAATTTCATGTGCCAAACGTCTTGCTACTTCACCCCATGCAGCATCACGCTGTGCTTGTACTAAAGAGGTTACATTTTCAAGTACAATGACATAGCCACCATCGACTAAAGCATTACCACGACAGAGAAGATTTTTTTTACTACCATCTACTTCTGTTAAAGTGACTTCTTCACTCCAGTATTTTACTCTATTTTGAATAGAGGTCATGATACGGCGAATCAATGTTTCAAGTTCAGGCTTTTCTTTAGTCAGCTGAAATAAAGAAAAATTATGGTAATATTCTACATTGACACCTAAGATTAAACTCGCCTCAGGGTTACTAGTACGAATCTCCTTTACTTGTGATAGGCTGATAATACCCGAAGATAAGTTATTGAGTACCACTTCAAGATAATCTCTTTGTTGCTTGGCTTGTTGATGACTTTCTTCTAAGGCATTATGGGTTTGTGCCAGACGACGAACCATTTTATTAAAAGACTGAATCAATAGACCAAAATCATCATCATTCAGTAAGGGAATGGGCTTATGATATTCGCCTTCAGCCACCGCTTTAGTGCCTTCTGCTAAATCTCTAATGGGGGAAGCAATACGTTTGGCGGAAAAAAAAGCAGCCCATACAGCACTTAAAAGACCCAGTAATAGTACTAATGATAAGGTTAAAATAAAACTGAGTTTGAGTGGTTTACGTAAATAGACCAATCCTTTATATTCGGAATAAGCTTGTTGGACACTGGCCGCTAGACGATGTTGGCGGACGCTTAAAGGAGATAACGCTTGTAAAACAAGAAAATCATTCTTATTTTTGATATTAATACGTACAAGAACCCGAATCATTCTATCTCCCCCTTTACTCAAATCAAGTACCACATGATCGCGTCCTTGTCGTAAAGGTAGCAGTAATTCTGGACTGGGAAGATCGGGGATAATTTCTTCTTCTTCAATAGAATTTGAACCTAAAATGCCTCTTCTTGAAGTCATTAGAGTGACTTCTTCAACACCACTTTTTTCTCTAAGTTCTCGTAATGAAACAATAGAAAGTTGATTCAGATCGACTAAAATTTCATCACTGAGACGACGAATTTGACGAAGCATTGTTTTCTTTTTTTCATCCATAGCAGAACGACTGAGATCCATTGCATCTTCTAAGGCTTGTTCAACAGCGACATCAAACCAACTATCAATACTACGATGAATAAAATGAATAGAAAAACTATAAACGGTTAAAGCAGGTAATACGGCTAAACTGACAAAAATAATGACCATACGTAAGGTCAGTTGTGATCCTGCAACATGTCTTTTTAATTGGCAACGTAAGCGAAATCCTTGGCGTGCAATTAAAAAAATGAGCATGACTAAAATAACAAGATTAACGGCTAAGAGTAAATAATATAATTGCCGAAATTGTTCAGCATCCATTGAAGCACTGCTGATCATATAAAGTGAAAAAAATAACATTAATAAAATGATCAATAGTGTTGCTGGGCCACTAAAAATTAGTTTTATCATTTTGTTTGCTCGGGTTGTAGTTTTTTAAGCGTCCAACGATACCAAGAGCTTTCTAAACGCCACGATGATGAGACCGCAGCAAGTTGTCTTAAAGCGGTTGGTAAGTAGCTAATATCCAATAAAGTACGAATTTGTACACAATAAATTTTATCTGGATCCAACATTTTTTGTTCTATAAGTTGTGCCCCCTGAATAGTCCCTAAAATAGCCATTGCTTCTTGACGACTATTAAAAGAATAACGCTCATTGGTGGCTCTATTTTTGACTTCATGAATATTGGTTAAAGGATGATAGCGTAACTCAAATAATTTGACGGATTCTTTAATCAGTGTATTACGCCACCACGTTTGTTTATGAAACACTTGAACTTCTACAGCAATGGTTAGAGGGATACCATTTTCTAAGGCATCCACGACTTCTTTAGTAAAATTTATTTTAAGGAGAGCATCAATCGCAATATTAGATTTTAGAGGATACGATTTGGCAGACAAGACTTGAAAATTTTTATTATCTAATAAACGTGGTAATACATTTAATAAAGAAAAAACAATAATTGAACCAATAACAATAAATAACACCATAGAAATAAGCTGATAACCAGAAAAATTATGTCGTGGTGTATCCATCATATTATTGCTGACTCTCTTTTTTTAATAAGGCATAATAAAAACCATCCATATTTTGTTCACCTGATAAAATTTGTCGTCCATAAGGCATGGTATGCCCCCAAGGTTCATCAATTATTTTTTCTGTCGCACGACCTTCTTTAGTCGACTGACGTAATAAAAATGCCTTAATTTGGTGATCATTTTCTTCTCTAAGAATAGAACAGGTCGCATACAAAAGTATTCCATCAGGCTTGAGCATTTGCCATAAATTATCTAAAATTTTGGCTTGTAATTGTACCAATGTAACAATATCTTCCTCTCGACGTAATACTTTAATATCGGGGTGTCGTCTAATGACACCTGTTGCTGAACAAGGTGCATCCAGTAAAATTTTATCAAAGAGTTGACCATCCCACCAACTTTTCTCACTGGCATCAGCAGTGATTAAGGTTAATTTATCACTAGGAATATTCAGTCGTGTACTATTTTCTTCAACACGTTTCAGACGCTCGGTACTGACATCTAATGCCACAATATTTTTTACATCAGGCTGATATTCAAATAAGTGCATGGTCTTACCACCTGGAGCAGCACAGGCATCTAAAATAACATCATCAGGCTTAGGTGCTAATAAACCAGCTGCTAATTGGGGGGCGGCATCTTGTACGCTGAGTGCACCTTCAGAAAACTGTGGCAATTTATCAACGGCAATTGGCTTATCAAGAATAATGGCTTGGTTATGTGTTTTTGCAATGACAGGTTCTGTAAATTCTAATTGATGATCAAGCAATTGTTGTGTGTAGAGAGCATAATCAAATTGTGCATTAATACGTAGACTCATGGGAGGACGTTGATTACCCGCATCCAGTATTACATCCAATGTTTGGATCCCTTTCCAAGAAGTTTTAATGTGATTAATGAGCCAATCTGGATAGGCAAAACGACTGCTATAGGACTGATCTAAGGGCGCTAATAAGTCATCTTGTTCTCTGATAAAACGTCTTAAAATGGCATTGACTAATCCTTTTGCCCAAGACTGCTGTATTTCATGACAGGTATTCACCGTTTCTTTGACAACCGCATAATCTACTTTATCCAAATAAATAATTTGATACAGTCCCACGAGTAATAAATAATGTAGACTTTTCTTTTTCCCTCGTAAGGGCTTACTCAGCATAGTATTTAATAAAGGATTTAAGCGGTAGTACCAACGTAATACACCAAAGCTCATTTCTTGAGTTAAGGGGCGTTGTTCGAGCTTTGTTTGCTCAAGATAGCGAGGTAATAATGTCCCCAAAGACATCCCTGATTCAATACATTCTTGCACAATATGAGTCGCAGCAGCACGAGAGGAGAGTGCCTGAGTATTATTGTGAGCCATTAAGAGATGTCTGTATCAAAATGAACATTCATTAAACTTTGACCATTAATAAACTCTTTGACCATAATACGTTTTTTGCCAGGCATTTGTAGCTCTAATAGTCTGACAATGCCATTATTGGCTAAAATATCAATTCCTTCTGACGATTCAGCAATGACTGTACCATAAGGTATATTTTCTATGGTACTAGGTGTATCAAGCAAGCGTGCTTGCCAAAGTCGTAAGGCTTTATTGTTATAATAAGTATAAGCGACAGGCCAACTGTTAAATGCTTGAATGGTTTTGACGATAGTAGACGCATCGCATTGCCAATCAATACAGGCTTCTTGTTTATTGAGCTTATGGGCATACGTGACATGTTTATCCTCTTGTGCGTGTGCCTGTAAATTATTATTTTCAATATCATTTAATGATTTTAAAATTGCATCAGCACCTATCACGGCTAATTTATCATGTAAACTGCTACCCGTATCATCTTCTTCAATAGGGCAGGACTCAATACGCAACATATCACCTGTATCTAAGCCTTCGTCCATTTGCATAATGGTAATACCACTTTTTTGATCACCTGCAAGAATGGCTCTTTGAATCGGAGCAGCACCACGCCAACGAGGCAATAATGAGGCATGAATATTGAGGCAACCAAATTGGGGTGCATTTAAAATAATTTTGGGTAAAATTAAACCATAGGCAACCACAATCATCATATCAGCTTGTAGCATTATTAGTTCTTGTTGAGCGATTTCATCTTTGAGACTTACAGGTTGATGAACAGGAATATTATGTGCCACTGCTAATTTTTTAACAGGACTTGCCATGAGCTTTCTACCCCGACCAGCAGGTCTATCGGGCTGGCTATAAACCGCAATCACATTATGCTGTGAAGCTAAGAGTTTTTCTAAGGTGTAGGTAGAAAAATCAGGTGTTCCTGCAAAAATAATATTCACGTTATATTCCTTAATGTATTCAAGAGGCTTGGCGTTGTTGTTTTTCTAATTTTTTACGAATGCGATCACGTTTTAAGTTAGACAAATAATCAACAAAGAGCTTGCCTTTCAGGTGATCAATTTCATGTTGAATACAAATTGCCAATAAACCATCGGCTTCCAGTATTTGTTCTTGACCTTTTCGATCCAGATATTTTATGGTGACTTGTTCCGCACGTTCTACCTCAGCAAATGTTTCAGGTACAGAAAGACAGCCTTCTTCTGAGGCTTCTGTGCCTGAATTATCAATAATTTCAGGATTAATCAAACAATAAGGCTGGTTTCGATCTTCTGAAATATCTATCACAATAATTTGTTGATGTACATTGACTTGGGTTGCTGCTAAACCAATACCAGGTGCGGTATACATGGTTTCTAACATATTATCCAATAATTGTTGGTGCTTATCGGTCAGTTGTTTAACGGGTGTTGCCTGAGTACGTAAGCGCTTATCAGGAAAGCGTAGAATAGTTAATAATGCCATAGTATTTCAACTCTTGAATGTCTTATCGGTCGTATGAATAAATAGTGAGTGGTATAAAATTGATTTTACCCTTTTTAATTTTAATAAAAAACCTCTAGGCATTAAAAAATAGGTTCTTTCTGCTGTGGTTAAATTATTGGAATAAGAAATGCTGACTCATATTTTAAATGCTTTTAAGAAAATTAAGAAGTTTATTAGTAGTATAATTTTTTTGTACAAAATTAATACCGCATTTGCGATTATCATTAAATTTTTGTATCGCAATATTGTCATAAATATAAGATACTATTTTATTTAAAGAATTGAAAATATAATTTTTTGGATAAAGATATTCAACACCATCCCAATGCAAAAAAACAGCTTGATTGCCTGATGCAAAACCTTCTCCAGGAGCAATATGAAAGCTTTCAGGTAAGGTATCAGTGTTACTGACAGATAAAATAAAACCAATATCTTTTAATGCTATTTGGGTATCTACCCATCCTTTTACATTGATATAACTTTCAAGGTTATTTTCTTTAATATACTGTTCACACTGATTAAAATAATCCATTTCATCTTTATCTTTAGCAACCCATGACAGTTCATGAGGCATTTTTCCAAAGATACTGAGGTTATATCGCTGATCTTTAGTTTTAAGTTGATTTAAAATTTGAAGTGCATTTAAATATCCTTTTCTAGCAGGAAGAATGCCTACAATACCAAGGTTATATACTTTGTCTGAATGTTTAGATGTTTTATAGTTTTTTGTATCAATAAAATTGGGGATTAATCTTGCTTTATTGCGATCAATATTAAAGGTATTAATCATTTTTTCAAAAGTATAAACACCTACCGTACAAAAAAAATCTACATTTAATGGGTTTATTTGATGTCCATAATTTCTTGTGAGTTCAACACGATGTAATCGAATGATAAGTTTTTGATGATTAAGTTTATGCAATGAATACCACACAGCATTACCAAATAACCATTCGCAGAAAATAACATCAGCCCATATTAGCAATTCATTGCTCTTTGCTTCATCATGGGTTTCATGACCACTCCATTGATCAATTTTAACTTGATAAGTTGCTTTAAACTCTGGGATCATATTGGATATAAATTTTAAATCATGCCCAGCAATAAGTAATTTAGGTTTAATGAAATCAAAAAAATCATAATAGTCATTATCTTTTATTAATTGGAGCATATTTTTTAGCTCGGTAGAATATTTGAAATCTTTGATTGTATTCCAATTCTTATTTATAAAATCAGAAAATTTTTCAAATAGTTCTTTATCAATATCACCTTGATAATAATTTTTAATTGCTTGTAAAACAGTTTGTAATGCAACTTGTCCTCTTTTTTCAAAAAAACTAAAATTAAATTTTTCTAAATTTTTTTCGGCATAATTCCATACATAAAGATGATTAGATAATTCTCTTGAGCCGTAAATTTGGGTAGAAGATGCTTCGCCTGTGTGACTTTTATGATATATAAATAAAGGCTTATCCATATAAATAATATTAGAAGAAGCTTTTAATACATCAATAAAAAAAATAGTATCTTCGCCCATTTTAATGGTTTCATTCCACACTATTTTATTATTTATTAAGATACTTTTTTTGATAAATGAAGGAACAGTGGTACTTTGATTTTTAATAAAAGATAAAATTTTTTCTGATTTTGATGATACATTTGAAAAATCAGAAATTGAATTCATAATTAACGTTTTATCTCCATCATCCATAATCAAGCTACCTCGAATAATAGAGGCATTCTTTGAAGATGCTAGTGCATATTGCTCTTCAATTGCTGAACTTATTATTTCATCATCAATATCCAAAAAAAATATATAGGTACCTTTAGCAGATTTTAGACCAATATTTCTAGGTTTAGAAGGAGAGCCACTATTTTTGTTGAGTTTAATAATATGCCAGTGACTATATAAGTTAGTTTCATTTTCTAAAATAAAAACACTATTATCTATTGAGCCATCATCAATAAAAATAACTTCAAAATTATGTTCTGGAAAATCTATATTTTTGAGTGATTCAACACAACGATCAAGTTTATTTTCTGCATTGTAACATGGAATAATAATTGACACTTTAACGTCTTGATCACACATGATAAAAATTTCCATTTATAGTTTTTTTATAATCCATTAACATTTTTTTAAAATATTGTTTTTTACATATAATATTATTGAGGTTAATAGAAGTTGAAAAAGTATATTTTTTAGAATGATCTAAAATCATAATATTATCGATATAATGGGTATGTAATAAGGCATTTTTAATTCGAGTTTTTTTAGCTAAGAATTTGTAACTAAGAATAGCAATAAAAGTAGTATTAATAATACTTTCCCAATTATCAGAATATTTTTTAAGGTATGAAAGAGAGACAACGCCTGTATCATTATTATTATATTTTTCATAATATGGTGCTACATCAATATCAGCAACAGTATCAGATAAGACGATCAATAATTTTTTTGTGAGTTGTTCATGAATATTATAATGTTTAATAATTTGTATAATATCATTGTCATTATCTGCAATCATGACAATAGTAATGGATGAATCTATGTCTTTATATGGAAAGTTTATAGTATTTAATATTTCTTTAAATCTATTATAATAAGTATGATTTTCCAGTACTAGATGTAAATTGTCTTCTCTAATTTGAGAAATCTTAGATTCTGTTAAGTTTTTTAGTTTAGAAGATAATTCATTTGGATAAATAATATTATCTCCAAAAAACTTTTCCATCCCTACTGAATTATTAGAAATTACTAAGGTGTTACTGGATATTAATTCAAAAACTCGACGTGCAAACATTGTTGAAGAGGTCTGCACTGTATTAATATTTAAACCAAACAAACTGGATTTATATGCTTTATCAATTTGTTCATGAGGAATACTTGGTTTTATATATTTCTGATATTTTGTAGGAAATTGATGGTTATTATCTTCACTACCGTAATGCCTATCATAAATAATAAGTGTCTTATTACTTAATAAAATGGTATCAAATATTTTTTCCATATCAATACAACGTTCTTTATGTTGTGCATACCAACTTCCTGCAAAAATAATAGCATTGTCACGTTCATATTTTTCAATTGGGTTAAACAATTTTAATTGTGCCGCAAATGGTAAACAATAGACATTTGGATGTGAATATTCTGTTTTATACTGCTCTACGCATTCTTCGGCTGTTGTAAAAATATAATCAAATTTAATGGCTGTATCTATAAAATTATGAATTTGATCATTATAATGTGTTGGATCTTCTTTATTCCAAAAAATAGTAGGAATATTATTTTGTTTGCAATATGAAAGGATGTTTAATAACTCTATTCTATTTTCTTTAGAGAAATTTATACTAGAATAAACTTTCCCTTTCCAAGGACGAATATTTGAATCGGTTCCAGACCATGCTGATTCACAAAAAAATAAATCGGGTTTATTTTCTATAAATGTATTTTCCCAATTATCAGGGGTAAATGTAATCGCATCAAATTCGTATTTAAAACTATTATAGGAAAATTCATCACATAAAAGTGCAACTTTAATACTGCGAATATCTTTTATTTTTTTATCTTGAAGTGAAATATTCTTTTTAATTTTTTTTTTCAGAGTGGGTTGTCCCTTTTGCACACACTGTAATTCTTCTTCAAGATCTCTTTGTTTTTCTTTCCATATTTTTAATATATTGAAAGGTAATTTTAAGAAATCAATTATTGAGCGAGTATCATTTATTAATAAATATCCTAGTTTATAGGAAGCTGAATGACGATAAGTAAGATAATTATGGTGTTCATTTTTTGCTAAGATACGGTATGATTCTCTTTCATTACTTATTAT
>JAGLFC010000104.1 GCA_023144715.1 Gammaproteobacteria bacterium
CTCAAAAATCATCCCTATCATCGCTCATGATTTATCTTGCCTCTCATTCTCCTCGTCGTAAAGCACTGCTTGAACAAATCAATGTGCCATTTGAAGTGATTCCTCAATTTTCGGATGAAAGTCATTATGCGGATGAATCTGCTCAAGATTATGTCATTCGCCTAGCATTAGCAAAAGCACAAGACGGTATGAGCCGACAGAAAAATAAAAATATCCCTGTCTTAGGATCAGATACTTCCGTGATATTGAATGATACAATTTTGGGTAAACCAAAGAATAAAGATCATGCCATTGATATGTTATTAAGTCTTTCAGGGCAAACACATCAAGTGATGACAGCCGTTGCACTGGTTAATGAACATCAAATAGAACACATACTGTCTATTACTCAAGTGTCATTTACATCTCTGACTGAATCAATGTGTGAACACTATTGGCTCAGTGGCGAAGCTTCTGATAAAGCAGGTAGTTATGCCATACAGGGTTTAGGAGCTTTATTTATTACGAATATTAATGGTAGTTACTCTGGAGTGATGGGTTTGCCTATTTATGAAACAAGCCAGCTATTAAATAAATTTTTACTGAATGCTTAATCAAAAAGAAAAATACTATGAGTGATGAGCTACTGATCAATGTAACACCACAAGAAACACGTGTTGCAAAAATAGAAAATGGCATGTTACAGGAAGTGGTCATTGAACGTGCCTGTAAAAGAGGTTTGGTTGGTAATATTTATCGTGCTAAAGTGGGGCGAGTATTGCCTGGAATGCAAGCAGCATTTTTAGAAATTGGTTTACAACGTACTGCATTTTTACATTTATCTGATATAGTCATTTCTGAAGAGAAAAAAAATATTGACCAAGAATTATCAATTGCTGATGTACTGCGTAATGGTCAAGAACTATTAGTACAAGTCGTTAAAGACCCAATGGGTACAAAAGGTGCACGTCTTACCACACATATTACCATTCCAGCACGTTATTTGGTTTATATGCCTAATTCTCATCATATTGGTGTTTCACAAAAATTAGAAAATAAAGAAGAACGAAAACGTTTAAAAACACTGATTAAGCAACATATTGTCGAATTTAAAGGCGGTGGTTATATTGTAAGAACGGTTGCTGAAGGGATTTCAGATAAGGCTATTTATGCCGATATGCTTTTTTTAGAAAAAATTTGGCAAGCCATTCAAGACAATAATACCTCAGAGTATTCCGCAAAAATGGTGTATGAAGACTTGCCTTTGGCGATGAGAGTCATGCGTGATATTGCTGATACAGAAGTCGATGCCATTCGTATTGATTCTTGTGAAACGTTTAATAAAGTCAGTAAATTTGCTCAAAAATTTATTCCAGAATTAGTCTCGGGTATTGAATATTATCCCGGTGAACGTCCAATTTTTGATTTATATGGTGTAGAAGATGAAATACAAAGAGCATTACAATCTAAAATTGAATTAAAATCAGGTGGTTATCTAATTATTGATCAAACTGAAGCGATGACAACGGTGGATGTCAATACAGGTGGTTATGTGGGTAAACATAATCGTAATTTAGAAGAAACTATTTATAAAACAAATCTTGAAGCAACACAAGCAATTGTTCGACAATTACGTTTAAGAAACTTAGGGGGTATCATTATTATTGATTTTATTGATATGACTGATATTGACCATAGACGACAAGTCTATCGAACCTTTGATCATGCTTTAGAACGTGATCGTGCTAAAACGTGTATTACTGAAGTGTCGCAATTAGGCTTAGTCGAGATGACTCGTAAGCGTACTCGTGAAAGCCTAGAACATATTTTATGTGAAGTATGTCCTATCTGTCATGGTAAAGGAACAGTGAAAACGGTTGAAACCGTTGCCTTTGAAATTTTTAGGGAGATTATTCGTGAGGCTCGACAATTTGATACACCTAAATTGCTTGTTTTAACCTCTAAAAAAGTAGGCGATTACCTTCTTGATGAAGAATCTTCAGCCATTGCCGAATTAGAAGAATTTATGCAACGTACTATTCAATTACAAATTGATCATGAATATCAACAGGAGCAATATGATGTTGTGCCTATGTAGTGTCTTTTTATGCTAACGGCTATAAAAAAATCACTTTGGTTTATTTGGCATTTTCACCGCACATTAGTGATAGCAGTACTTGCCTTTGTGGCATTAAGTATCCTTTTATTACGTGGCTTGGCATTTTACTTAGAAGAAAATCCTCACGTTATAAAAAACTTAATTGAACAGCAGCTCTTTAAACAATCACTGCTTAATGAAAGTGTGACATTTGATAAACTTTCTATTGATACCAATCTTCTTTTCCCTATTATTTCTATGCAAAATTTTAGAGTAGGTGAACGTCAATTAGAGGATGATAAAGCTCTAGTTTTTAAATCAGCCAGTATTCAGATCAATACCTTACATTCACTTTTTAGTCGATATATTAAAATTGATCGGCTTACTCTTTCAGGATTGAGGTTGGTGATACAACGCAATCATAATAATGATATATTTATTGCTGATTTTCAACTGGATAATGAAAAAAAACCAAATGAACCCATTAAAGAAAGTATTGAAAAGTATTTAGAGCTTTTTAATCAAACCACTTTTACTATGAATAATAGTGAGCTTTATTTTATTGATGATAAGCAAGAATGGCCTTCGTTTTTTATTTCAGGTGTGGATTTTGAAATAAAAAATGATAATGATAATCATCAGGTGTCATTATTGGCACAATTGGATAAAACAAATACCCAGTTAGATCTTCGCCTTGATTTTACAGGCAGACTTGATGAGATTAATAAATGGGATGGTAAGATTTATGGTTCAATTAAAAATATGAATCAAGCCACTCTCTTGCATTTATTCCAACAAAATATTAAAAATAATAAATTGCAAATTGAAACTATTCAAATTGATGAAGTACAAACGGATATAAAGTTTTGGTCTGATATTAAAAAAGGAAAATTACAGTCAATTATTGGTGATTTGGTACTCACTGATACAAAATTATCTCACACCGATGACCCAAGAAAAATCAATTTTAATCATGTTTCTAGTAACTTTAAATTTATACGTGATCATGTAGAAGAAAAAAATAAAACACTATGGACATTAGATTTATTTGATTTCGTCAGTTATGTGAATGGCAAAATGATCACTAATAAAGATATTCATATTACATGGTTGCCACAAAGTAAAAAGCATTCTTCTCAAGTTAACTTGTTTGTTAATGATATCGATCTTGAAGAAATTTCTCCTATCCTCTCTTTTTATGCCCCAGATAAACTCAATAAACACGCGATTAAAATATTAAAGCCTAAAGGACACATTAAAAATATTTTTGCTACCGTTGATATTGATTTATTAGAGAGACCGATCAAAATTAAACACTATCAGGTTCAGGCAGATATTGTTGATTTAAGTATCAATGCACTTTATTCTTTACCTAAAATTCGCCATTTTTCATCACGTGTTATTTTTAACAAAATACGAGGGCGTGCTTACATTAATAGTGCTGATATAAAGTTACATATTAAACCATTATTTCGTGATTCATGGTTATTTAAACACTTATCAGGAGAATTTTTTTGGCAAAAAGAAGGACAAAATTGGCTGTTTGGTACTGAACAAATTGATCTCAGTAATGATCATTTAAATGCTCGTGCCGATGTTAAATTGTGGTATTTTAAAAGTGGTCGAATGTTTATGGATTTGAGTGCTTTTTATCATGATATCAATGTTCAATTTATACCTGATTATTTACCTGTAGAAATTATGAGTGATGGTTTGATCGGTTGGTTAGATAAAGCATTTATATCAGGTAAAGAAAATGATGGTGGCGTTGTGTTTAGAGGTGAATTTTCCGATTATCCTTTTGCTGATCAAAGTGGTGTATTGGATGTGAGTTTTAACGTCGAAAATGTACTGCTTAACTATAATAACAATTGGCCATTCTTATCAGATATTAATGCACTGATTCAATTTACTGGGCAGGGTATGTCTGTGAATGCCAGTAAAAGTAAAATTTTTTCCTCAGTTGCTGATAATATTCAGGCAAATATCGAACACTATTCAGAATCCATTGTCACATTAACAGGAGATATTGAAACGAATGTGACGGATGGAATGCAATTTTTAAAAGAAAGTCAACTGCTTTCAGAAAATGTATTAGAGGCCTTAGATGCAGAAGGTGATTTGGGTTTAAATTTGGATGTCACTCTTTTTTTAAAAGAACATAAAACAGATAGTAAGGTGACAGTTACGCTCAAAGATAATGATTACTATCCTCCGGGATTTATTCATAAGAAAGGTTTAGTGAGCCAACTCAAGGGTGATATTATTGTTCATAATAATGACATCAGTGCCAAAAAACTGACGGCTAAAATTATGGGCGAATCCTCTACAATCAATATAAAAACAGAACAATCAAAAAATAATTTTAAAAAAGATCCTAACATTAAGATTAAAATTGATAGTAAAGTGTCCATTAAACAACTGAAACACTATAAAATATTGCCTGAATTATTAGTGCCTATGATGGATTATCTACAAGGTAAAAGTGCAGTAAAAATAGCCGTTGATTTGCCCAACAAACAACAAGGACTGGCCTTTAAAATACACTCGAATTTAATTAATATTAAGTCAGATCTGCCTGAACCACTGACTAAATCAGCAAGAAAAAAATCATTATTTTCCTTATCTTTTACAGAGAAATCAAAAACGCTACAATTAGATGTACAATTTTTAAATGTTTTATCATTGGCATTACTCTTAGAGTCATCAGGTAAACAGTTTGACTTGTTGAGGGGGAAAATTGCTTTTTCAAATCGTCAGGCAAAATTACCCAATGATAATGTGTTGGCTATTACAGGTAGTATTAATCACTTACCTATTGAACAGTGGCAAACAATTTTATCTGCACAAGGTGATACTCAAAAGAAAAAGAAAGAAATAATTCATACCGCAAAAAATAAATGGGTAACACCTATTCAATTGGCTCTTAAAAATGTGGCATTGCCTCAATTAAAAGAGACCAGTACGCAAGAAAAGAAACACGTTGATCACACTCTTTCTAAAGCAATCAAAAATCACGCACCAAAAGATTTTCCATTAATTAATGGCTTTATTGAATCCATTAAAATAGGTGATGTGCATTTAGGTCGCTTGGATATAAAAACGCATCGTGACAATCAGAATATTATTATTGATCAACTGACTATGAAAGGCTCATTATTATTCTTAACAACAAAAGGAAAATGGATGGATACAATGCCTTATTCTCAGGTATCACTATCAAATATTCGTGTTAATATTAGCTCATTAGGAAAATTATTTCTTGTTTTAGGCAACGATGAAGTGATTCGTGATGGAAAACTAAAGCTTAGGGGTAATTTACATTGGCAGGGTGGTTTACATTCTATTACCCATAAAAATTTAAAAGGCAATTTTCACTTAGCGATAAAAAAAGGTGCATGGGTTGAAGGAAAACCAGGCACAGCAGGACGCTTGTTAGGTTTGCTTAATATGAATGCCTTAATACGCCGTTTATCATTGGATTTTTCTGATGTATCAAAAAAAGGTTTTGAATTTGATGTCATTAAAGCAGATATGGTTCTTAAAGATGGGCAATTAAAGACAGATAATTTTATTATGAGTGCACCGAGTGCACAAATTTTAATGACAGGAAGTACTCATCTTTTGGAAAAAAGTTTTGATCAACATGTTACAGTGATACCAGAAGTTTCAGCAACATTACCCTTGGCAGGGGCTGCGGTTGCAGGGCCAGCAGGGGCGGCAGTCGTTTGGGTAGGACAAAAAATTCTTGGTCAACAAATTAATAAAATAACGGCTTTTGGTTATAGTATTAAAGGTGATTGGGTAAAACCTGAAGTCAAAAAAGAAGCGGTGAATATGCAGGGATTGAATCTTCTTAACAGTTTTTCACCATCCTCTACTCCTAAAAATTCAATTATAAAGAAAAGACATTTTAAAAGAGAAGATAATAATCCTATTTTTAATGAGTTATAGCATATAAAAATCATCTATTTTACTTGAACTTTAATTTTTAATCGTTGAAACTATAAACTTATATATTACAATAAATTTTGATACAAAGTGTTAGAGAATACATGACAAAAGTAGCAGCAATTCAAATGGCTTCAGGGCCTAATGTCAGTGCCAATTTAAATGAAGCAAAACGATTAATCTCAGATGCTATTAAGCAGGGGGCAAAACTAGTCGTATTACCAGAGAATTTTGCTTATATGGGGCTATCAGAATTGGATATATTGGAGGTTGCTGAACCCTCTATAATTGATAATTTATCCAGTGAAAAAAATATAGGCAGTGATTCTAATCTTGAAGAAAAGTCTTATGCCCCGATTCAAACGTTTTTATCTTCATTAGCTAAAGAGAAAAAAGTGTGGATTCTTGGTGGTACAATACCTTTGCAAGTAAAAGAAACTAGCCAAATCTTAGATAAGAAAAAACAACCTAATAAAATTCTTGCCAGTTCCTTATTATTTAATGATAAAGGACACGTTGAGGCACGTTATGACAAAATTCATCTATTTGATGTTGATTTAGGTGAGCAAGGCGGTATTTATCATGAATCAGCATTTACCCAAGCAGGGGATAAAGTGGTGGTGGTAGATACACCCTTTGGTAAGCTAGGTATTGCCATTTGTTATGATTTACGTTTCCCAGAATTATTTCGTGATATGGTCAGTGAAGGAGTGCAAATCTTAGGACTTGTATCTTCCTTTACTTCCACGACAGGCAAGGCACATTGGGAAATATTGAATCGTGCAAGAGCCATTGAAAATCTTTGTTTTGTAGTCTCTTCCGCTCAAGGAGGCTACCATGTGAATGGTCGTGAAACACATGGTGATAGTATGATTGTTGATCCTTGGGGAGGGATTATTGACCACTTGCCTCATGGTTCAGGCTTTGTTATCGCAGATATTAAAACAGAAAATTTAGAGCAAACACGTAAAAACTTCCCTGTATTAAAACATATTAAACTCGCGTGTCATTTATCATAAATAGCATTATTGGCAATTACTCGAAGGTACCGATGAAAGTACTTGATTACCATTAGAATTATTGGTAATCAAAAAGCAATCACCATTGGAACGCAGTAAAAAATTACTGCCTACCACAGAATTAGATGATACCACTGGAACAGCGACAGGAACAGCTCTTACAGCATAGGGTGACACATAAACAGAATTACCATAATAAGGTTGACTTAATGAGGATCCAATAATGCCACCCGCGATACCGCCCAAAAGTGCGGCTCCTGCATAATAACCACGACGATCATAACCATCACCTCTGCCACCACCGCGATAATTATTATAACCTCCTCTATAGTAGTTATGACCACCACCACCGCGATTGTAGTGACCACCCCCTTTACCGCCTCCTGCGAAAACAAAATTTGTTGTACTTAACGTTAAAAATATCACCAAAATAAAGAGTGTTGCCTGTTTCATAATACACCTTCAATATGTTTTTTGTTTATATGAGTTCATTGTATATAAATTGTGTGAATGGTATATGAATACAGTAATAAAAGTACAATTAAAATCAAATAACTGCTATTGATGCACTCCCATCACCAACATTAAACACATTTATTTAGAATTTTATATCTATCAGTACCCTACAATATTGTTATTGGTTTGCATGATCAATTGCCATTAAAGGTTTCATCGCATTAAGTAAACTACTGAATAAATTTTTATTATGTTTTTCTTCTTGAGCGAGTAATTGCTTGGTATGATCACGTTGTGTGGGCATACTAAAACAAGCAGGGCAACTGTCTGGAATGACAGGTAATTGAGCGGCTTGTGCATACGCTGTTGTTAACGTTTCACGGGCATAGACTAAAGGACGAATGACACGAATATCACCTGCTTGAATCGTATAATTGGCTTTCATGGTTTGTAATTTACCATTATGAAAGGCAGACATTAAAAAACTCTCGGCAAGATCATCCAAATGCTGTGCCAAGGCTAACACATTATAACCTTCTTTTCTGAGGGTACTATACAATATGCCACGTTTCATACGAGAACAAAAAGAACAAAAAGAATCACCCTCCATAACGCCTTCTGCCTGTTCTAGTATGGACTGTTCTTGATAAAAATAAGGAATGTCTAATTGTGCTAGATAGTCTTTTAAGGGTGAAGGATCAAAGCCTTCAATTTGTGGATCAACGGTAATGGCACCCAGTTCAAATTTAATCGGTGCATATTGTCTGAGATGGTGCAAAATGAGTAATAAAGAGAGAGAATCCTTGCCTCCAGAAACCCCCAATAAAATTTTATCACCTTCATTGATCATTTTAAAATCAGCAATGGCACGACCCACATGACGCATCAATCGTTTGGATGGTTTTAAATAATTATGGCTTGGCATAGACGCTAGATTCCAATAGTCTTAGAGGTAAAATAGCATCATAACAGATGCCAAGAATATAAAAAATAGGATACATTTTATAGTAATGAAAATAAATTCTGATTTATAGCGATCATTCCGCTATAATGCACTTTTTCTTTGTAATCTTTTCTTTTAATTTTTTAGCTTATTGTTGGACTTTCACAGTGAAAGATATTAGTAAAATCAGAAACATCGCCATTATTGCACACGTTGACCATGGCAAAACCACGCTCGTAGACGAGTTATTAAAACAGTCTGGTACATTTGATGAACGTGATGAATTATCAGAACGTATGATGGACTCTAATGATTTGGAAAAGGAACGTGGTATCACGATTTTATCCAAGAATACAGCAATTGAATGGAATGATTACCATATCAATATTGTTGACACCCCCGGACATGCAGATTTTGGCGGTGAAGTCGAACGTGTCTTATCTATGGTTGACTGTGTTTGTTTATTAGTGGATGCAGTGGAAGGGCCGATGCCTCAAACTCGTTTTGTGACTCAAAAAGCCTTTGAACTAGGTCTCAACCCGATTGTGGTCGTTAATAAAATTGATCGTGATGGGGGTCGTCCTGATTGGGTCATTGATCAAACCTTCGATCTTTTTGATCGTTTGGGTGGTAATGATGAGCAATTAGATTTTCCTATTGTCTATGCCTCAGCTATTAATGGTTACGCCTCTCTTGAAGATGATGTGCGTGAAGGTGATATGACCCCTTTATTTGAAACCATTGTCGAAAAGGTATCACCTCCTAGTGTGGATATTGATGCTCCTTTTCAAATGCAAGTCATTAGCCTCGATTATAATAGTTATATGGGCGTTATTGGTATTGGGCGTATCAAACAAGGTCTTATTAAAGCGAACACACCTGTTATTATTATTGATAGTGAAAATAAAGAGCGTAAAGGTCGTATGCTCAAACTGTTTGGTTTTAAGGGTCTGGAACGAGTTGAAGTTGAAGAAGCACAAGCAGGTGATATTATCGCTTTTTGTGGTATTGAAGGGCTTAATATTTCAGATACCTTATGTGATCCTAATAATGTGGAAGTCTTACCCGCACTGACCGTTGATGAACCAACAGTGACGATGACCTTCCAAGTAAATAATTCACCTTTTGCAGGTCGTGAAGGTAAGTTTGTCACTTCTCGTCAAATTAAAGATCGTCTTGAAAAAGAATTATTACACAATGTTGCCCTTCGTGTTGAGCAAACAGAAGATCCTGATAAATTTAAAGTTTCAGGACGAGGTGAATTACACCTTGGTGTGTTAATTGAAAATATGCGCCGTGAAGGATTTGAACTCGGTGTGTCTCGACCTGAAGTGATCACCAAAGAAATTGACGGTGTTATGAGCGAACCCTTTGAAGAAGTGATGTTGGATGTGGAAGAAGAACATCAGGGTAGCATTATGGAAAAAATGGGTGATGTAAAAGGCGAACTCAAAAATATGGTGCCTGATGGTAAGGGTAGAGTGAGATTAGAATATATTGTGCCGTCAAGAGGTTTAATTGGTTTTCAAACTGAATTTATGACACAAACCTCAGGCAGTGGCTTGTTTTATCATAACTATTCTCATTATGGTCCTATGGTGCCGGGTGAATTTGGTAGTCGTGATAAGGGTGTTTTAATCAGTAATGCTCAGGGTACATCCGTTGGTTTTGGTTTATTTAACTTACAAAATCGCGGTCGCCTGTTTATTGGTCATGGTGTGCCTATTTATGAAGGTATGATTATTGGTATTAATTCACGCAGTGATGATTTGGTTGTAAATGCACTTAGAGCCAAGCAATTAACCAATGTACGTGCTTCTGGTACCGATGAAGCGGTGACGTTGACTACCCCCATTACAATGAGTCTGGAGCAAGCTTTAGAATTTATTGATGAAGATGAATTGGTGGAAGTCACGCCTGAGAGTGTGCGTATTCGTAAACGTTTATTAACAGAAAATGAGCGTAAACGTGCAGGACGTGCTAAAAAAGTATAAATAATTGGGTAAATACCCATTGCGTATTGTTAAAAAAGCCTCTACTCTCAATTAACAATACAAAAAATAAAATGGAGCAAACTATGAAATACTTAAAAAATACACTGATAAGTTCTATGGTATTCCTTTTTTTAACAATGGGGATGCTTGCTCAGGCCGAAAATTCAAAAGAATATGCTGATCATATTGTCTATTACAATGCCTTTCCTACTGATTCTTTACCACCTGAGATGACTAAGCAATATAGTCTCAAGCGCAGTAAAAATTATGCCATGATTAATATTTCTGTGATGAAAAAAGGCGCAGGTATTCCCACAGGCGTAAAATCTAAAGTCACAGGGCAATTAAAAAATTTGATGGGACAAACTAGAAATCTTGAATTTAGAGAAATACAAGAAGGTCAAGCAATTTACTATATTGCCCAGATTGGCGTACAAAGCCAAGCTCAAGTCGATTTTATAATTGATATAGTCCCCGAAGGCAGTCGCGAAAAATATGATATTAACTTTACTAAAAAATTCTAGGAGAAAAAATGCCCATTTATGAATATCGTTGTGAGGATTTGTGGTCATGAAATGGAAGCCATACAAAAAATGTCTGATGACCCCATGAAAGATTGCCCTATTTGTAAAAAATCAAGCTTAAAAAAATTGATTTCTGCTACTGGTTTTCGCTTAAAAGGTAGTGGTTGGTATGAAACTGATTTTAAAGGCACTAAAAATAGTAATTCAAGTCAATAATAATTCCATTTTTACGAGTGAACTATTTTTTTCTTTGAACGATTAAATAGGTTATTTCATTAGTTATATGTCAACCTTTTTGCGACAATTTAAGCGAATTCCGCATTGGGTTGTACTTGATTGTGCGTCTCACCTAGCGATTCCCGATCAAACACGAGAATGGCTATCCGATAGTACATCACTGACGTTAAGAATTAAGCAACATTGTCTGAAAGAACAGCTAGGATGCTTTTCTGTGAAAGTTTTACAGCAGGGTATGGCACAGCCTTCTAAAGACGAAGTGCAACGACTCAAATTAAATCATCATTATGCCTTAATTCGTGAAGTATTATTGTATTGTGGTGATACACCTATTGTATTTGCTCGTACCGTTATCCCCATAAACACATTGAGTGCTTCACAACATCAACTTGCCTGTTTGGGAAATCGTCCCTTAGGTGAATTTTTATTTGCACAGCCAGCATTAGAGCGTGATGCAATGGAAATTACTGCATTAAATCAGGGACATCAATTGTATGATATTGCGGTTCATAGCCTAAAAAAATCACTGCCCCAAGTTTGGGCAAGACGATCAATTTTTCGGCTTAAAGATAAACCATTACTCGTGGCAGAAGTATTTTTGCCTAATTTACTTAATAAAGCGTCCTTATAAGATCACCTTTAATTTATACGGAGCAATTATGTTTTTGAATAAAGAACGTTTATATCAATATTATCTATTGATGAGAATGGACAAACCGATTGGTACTTGGTTGTTATTATGGCCGACATTCTGGGCATTATGGATTGCTGCTCAAGGCATTCCTAACATTTCTTTCATTATTATTTTTGCGTTGGGTGTTTTTGTGATGCGTTCTGCGGGTTGCGTCATTAATGATTATGCTGATCGCAATATTGATAAACATATTGAACGTACCAAAAACCGTCCTTTAACATCAGGAAAAGTCTCTTTTCGCGAAGCTTTACTATTATTTTTAGCGTGTATTTCAATAGCATTTATTTTAGTGCTGTTTCTTAATCTTTACACTATTTTACTCAGTTTTATCGCCTTATTTTTTGCTGCTGTTTATCCCTTTATGAAACGTTATACACATTATCCCCAAATTGTCTTAGGTATGGCATTTAGTTGTGCCATTCCTATGGCCTTTGCCGCCCAAAGTAATCATGTACCTCTCATTGCATGGGAATTATATATTATTACCATTTTATGGATAGTGAGCTATGATACGATGTATGCAATGGCAGATAGAGAAGAAGATTTAAAAATAGGAGTAAAATCAACGGCTATTATTTTTGCTGATTATGATAAGCTCATTATTGCCTTATTACAGATACTTTTTACACTGGGCATGTTTTATATTGCTTGGCAGTTACAAGCAGGTATATTCTTTTATCTTGGAATTATTACTTCAATGGGATTTTCTATTTATCAGCAACGATTAATACAACAACGTGAAAAGAGTGCTTGTTTCCAAGCATTCTTAAATAATCACTGGTTAGGAATGGTTATCTTTATTGGAATTTTTCTTGATAGCTTATAGTTGCTTCTTATCTAAAAAATATGTTGTTCAATAAAATCAATCACAAACGGTTTTCTTTGTGCACTGTGAAAGCGATTCACTTCTTCACCATTAACCAATGCAATAACAGTAGGAAAGCCTCTGACCTTGTAACGTCCAGCAATACGCATATTTTCATCAGCATCGACTTTTGCCAATAAAAAATCCCCTGAATATTCCTCTGATAATTCATCCAAAATAGGCATAAGAATATTGCAAGGGGCACACCAATCAGCACTAATATCAACCAGCACTAATCGTTTATGTGATTCTTTAATGGCAACTTCTGAAAAATTTTGTTCGGTAGCATCCACAACAAAGTCCTTTAGACTTAAATTTGAATGCGTATCAGAAAGACTCATTGACTTATCCTAATCAATATTTATCGAGTGACAGGAGCGGGTGCATAAGGTGCATAGCCATAAGGAGCATAATTTTGAGGAGCGTAACCTTGGGGCATACTGTAACCATTATTATAACGGTTATCACCATACGAATTCATACGATTATCCCATTTATTATTACCCGTACTTGAACCATTGCCATAAGCTGAAGCACGAGTATCTGTTTTGCCACGACCGCGACCACGACCTTTAATGGTGATTTCAAAATCACCATCCGCATCTGCATTACCTGAGCCATCACCCCAACCATTACTATAAGTGTTAGCATTGGCATTATTATTCATATTATTATAAGCATTACCATTCCAACGAGCATTACTATTGTTGTCATCTCCCCACCAAGCATGAGCAGATATTGAAAAAGTGGTTACACTAGCGACTGCAACAGCCATTATTAATTTTTTCATTTTATACTCTCCAGTATGTATATATTGTATGTTGTTATGTGTTGGAAAGAAGTATATTGGAGTATATTAATATTAGCAATTAGTAATTACCCTAATAAACACTATTTAGACTCTTTTTGCATAATAATAGACAAAAGTGTGATCGATTAAAAAATAGCAATTGAAAAAAAGCCTCTATGCCCCTATAATTAGAGGATGGGGATGAAACGGCTTCGACAGAGATTGGACCCCTGATGTTCATGCCGAGAAATTTCAGTACTCTCGTTAAACGCTCTGAAAAATTAAAGTAATTGCAAACGATGATAATTACGCTCTAGCCGCTTAAAAACCCGCTAGCTTTTGACAACCTTTATCTGTGGGGGTTAATCAGAAGTCACTTAACACAGCTTTCGCCCGCCATTCAGTCCGAGTTTAGCGGGTTAAACTTTAAACGGACTCGTGAACGCTTGCCCTGGCTACCCGTCAATTGTTCATTAAAACTCTCGGTAGTGCTAAGCATGTGAAAGGCAAAAGGCAGAATGTTTTTGGACGCGGGTTCGACTCCCGCCATCTCCACCAAACACTCATTTCTAAGTACTTCTAAGTATCACCAAATAGCAATTAAAGAACCTTTATTCTATACAGAGTAAGGGTTTTTTTTTTGCTTTATAATCTCTCTCTAACCTAGATTCAATTAATACCATTGATTTTTAAAATATTAATAATTCATTAATTATCAACATGTTACAATATATTAAAAAAACATTGCTAAAATAGGTATTTTTACAATAAGTGATTGTTATCCTTATTTTTTTGTGTTTTAATTTGTTGTTTACTGCCGAACAGGCAGCTT
>JAGLFC010000105.1 GCA_023144715.1 Gammaproteobacteria bacterium
GTTTTAAAACCCGGTGGCTTGCATATTATGCTTATTGGTCTTCATAAACCTCTTAAATTAGAGCAAAAAGTATCGCTGACATTAGAATTTAAAAATGGTAGCAGTCAAACGGTTGAAGCACCTGTACGTAAAATCATGATGCCGGGTATGATGAAAGGTAAGGGTATGATGGGCAAAGGCATGATGGGTCAAGAAATGAATCCAGAGATGATGAAATAAAGTACCATTTCCCCTTGGGCTATTTTCATTGCAAAAGGGGAAAGTTGAATGTTATTTATTCCTTTGTATCAACAGAATAGGGAAGCTCTACGAGAGTGGCTTTATGTTGTAAGGCTTCATCCAAAAAGACATCGTTTTTTTCTACGGCTTCATTGTTGATCACCGCTAAACAATCAATATCACCCGATGCTGAATAGTGTGCATCAACAATATTACCTGCTCCCTGACCACTTTTGGTAAACTCTGAATAGAGATTATCACCTGCTAATGGTAATGTTTTTGATGCACTTTGTATTCGATACATTCTACGCTTCAATTTCCCTAAGTATTGCATTCTAGCAACGACTTCTTGACCCGTATAACAACCTTTTTTAAAATTAACGCCATCTAATACGTGTAAGTTAAGCATTTGTGGAATAAAAACTTCTTTTGAGTGGCTATACACATTGGGTAAACCAGCAGCAATGTCTAATAATTTCCATTGTGCCGTATTACAATACTGAGCATCGTTTTGTAAGTGTGTCCATAATTTTTGTATACTATCATTATTACCCATACATTCAAAACGTGTGTTATTATCCTGTAAGCGGATCAGTTGCATGTCATTATAATGACTGACGCTTGCAGAGTGATCAGGGATTGTAAAACCATATTCGGTTAAATAATGCTCTGCTTTATCACCATAAATGCCTATTTTAATCCGATCATCACTGACATCCGTTAATTCTACTTGACTCATCATGACAAACATTTTAAGGCGTTTAAGGGTTTCCTCAAGTAATGGATAGGGGAGTTGTAGATAAAGCGTATTGTTTTCATTATTTGAAAAGATAGAAAACAATGCTTTTAAGCGTCCCTTAGGCGTGCATAAACCACTGAGTTGATAATGTGAAGGCGTGATATGATTAATATCATTGGTCAGTTGACCTTGTAAAAAAGTTTTACTATCATCACCTGTGACGGCTATGGTACCCAACCATGATAGGTCAGTGATAAACAGATCATTAGAAGAATGAGTATTTTTAAAGGTGACTTCTCGTTTAGAATTAAAGGTAGCACCCTTTTGTTCTAAAAATTTGAACCAATTATTTGACATAAATATGATCTACTATTGTTGATGAATGAAAGGTTGATGAATTAATTTATAGATATGATGCCAATTACAAAAAGAATCAAGATAGATGGATAAAACCAGAGAGGAAAAAATACCTGCCAGTGGTTTGACTTTGCATTTAACACGAGTACCTCTGGTTATTTTTATGATATATGGTGTGTTTTTTAGTTTACTTATTTATGCCTGTTATTTATCAATTCCAAGCTTGAGTTTATTTTTATGTAGCGTATTTATTCTATTAGCATACAGTCAACGATTATTCAGGAAAGAGTTATTAAGAAATCATCCGTCATCAATAAAAACAATTGTATTTACTGAGTTGGAGTGGTGTTATATTCAGTTAAAAAGTGGATCAATTATCAAGGTTAATATTAATATGAATTCAATTTTAAGTGAACAATTAGTGATTCTTAATTTTAAGAAATATTCAGATAATTCAGGTTGTTTTAGAATGTTGCAACACTATTCAGTGATATTAACTGCACAAGAACTTGGTTGTGAACCTTTTAGACAAGTAAAACGTTCTTTACGCCTAATCAACTTTTTTAAGAAAGAAAATTAGGTCGTATTATGTGTGAATAAAAAGTTAGTGACGGAAATGACGCATACCAGTAAAGACCATCGCAATACCGTGTTCGTCAGCTGCATCAATCACTTCTTGATCACGCATTGAACCACCCGGTTGAATAACCGCTGTAATACCTGCTTCTGCTGCGGCATCTAAACCATCACGGAAAGGGAAGAAGGCATCAGATGCCATGACTGAACCGGGTACAACTAAACCCTCATCAGAAGCCTTAATTCCAGCAATTTTCGCAGAATAGACACGACTCATTTGACCTGCCCCTACACCAATTGTTTGCTTATCTTTGGCATATACAATTGCATTTGACTTAACAAATTTGGCCACTTTCCAAGTAAAGATTAGATCTTGCATTTGTTCTTCAGTAGGCACTTTTTTAGTGACCACTTTTAAATCATCAACACTCACCATACCAAGATCGCGTTCTTGTACTAAAAGACCACCATTGACTCTTTTATAGTCCCACGTTTGTATCGCGTGATCCGACCAGTGACCACAAGCTAATACACGAACATTCTTTTTATCGGCTAATATCGCCTGTGCATCTTCATCAATCTCCGGGGCAATGATTACTTCTACAAATTGGCGATCAATAATGGCTTTAGCGGTTTCTGCATTGAGTGCTTGGTTAAAGGCAATAATACCACCAAAGGCAGAGGTTGGATCGGTTTGAAAGGCTCTATCGTATGCTTCTAATTGATTGCTCCCTAATGCGACACCACAGGGATTAGCGTGTTTAACAATGACACAGGCAGGTGCTTCATTAAATTGTTTAACACATTCCAAAGCAGCATCAGTATCACCAATATTATTATAAGAAAGTTCTTTGCCTTGAATTTGTGTAGCGGTCGCAATGCAAGCATCTTTAGGAGATGATTCCACATAAAAAGCAGCATTTTGATGTGGATTTTCACCATAACGCATTTGTTGCAATTGATTAAATTGTAAGCTATAGGTTTGTGGAAAAAGTGCCTTAGTTTTATCTTCGATATTAATAGAACCGAGATAATTAGCAATATGACCATCATATTGAGCGGTGTGTTCAAATGCTTGTACGGCTAATTTAAACAGTGTTTGTTTACTCAATTGTCCTTGAGAATCCTTCATTTCCTCAATAATATCAGTATAATTATTAGGATTAACGACAATGGCAACACTCTTATGATTTTTAGCAGCAGCACGTACCATTGTTGGCCCACCAATATCAATATTTTCAATGGCAGTTTCTAAATCACAATCAGGTTGGGCGATTGCCGCTTCAAAGGGATATAAATTAACCACCACTATATCAATAGCATCAATACCATGTTCTTGCATGATGTCATCATCAATACCGCGTCGACCTAAAATACCGCCATGCACTTTAGGATGCAATGTCTTGACTCTGCCTGCCATCATTTCTGGAAAACCTGTGTAATCAGACACTTCTGTTACAGGAATATTGTTCTCTTGCAATAGCTTGGCTGTACCACCTGTGGATAAAATATTGACCTGCATTTCAGATAATGCTTGAGCAAATTCAATAATATTGTCTTTATCTGAAACACTGATAAGTGCTGTTTTGATTGTGGTCATGCAAAGAACTCCAATAGTGGGTTAGGGTCATAAAATTTAAGGCACTTATTGTAAATCAAAAATGAAATAACAAAAAGAAAAGATTGATTAGGATGCTGAGAGATAAAAGATAATTATTCGGTGATATTATATTGCTTGAGTTTTTTACGTAATGTGCCACGATTAATACCTAATATTTTTGCTGCTTGGCTTTGATTACCATTGGTATGTTTCATAATCGTTTCTAATAAAGGGGTTTCTACTTCTTCCATAACCAGTTGATACAAGCTTTCTATCGTATGACCTTCTATGTCTTTAATATAATTTTCTAATACAGAGCAAACACAGTTTCGTAAAATGCTACTATGACCCTCTTTATTTTTTTCAATGGTATTGTTCTCTTGTGTAGAATTCATGTTTAATAGCATTTTTTTGGAATTTTTTATATCTATGAAATTGTTAGATACTACGGTCATGAATATTAAACCTTAAATCAAAAAAAGGGTAGTGGTGATAAGTGACCATTATAAACGTAAAGAATCTATTTGTGACAGAATTTTTTTGAGAAGTCATGATAAGCAGTCTTTTTATGACGAATATCAGCAATATTGTTTACATCATTAATGATCATGAAAAAACTCTTCAGTCATTGCATATTGTTTTTGAGCATCATTAATACGATTGATTTTCTGCCAAAATTCTTGCCCGTTAGGTAAATCTGTTAGCATGGCTTTGAGATGCTTCCTAGCCATTCTTGTACCATGAGAAGCACCATAAAAAATATATAAATCGTTCAATAATTGTAAAATAAAGGTACTTTTTTGTTCTAATGAGGGTTCTGATAAGTGTTTTCCAGTGGCTAAAAAGTGCTTAATATCAGCAAAGATCCACGGTGAATTCAGTGCAGAACGACCAATCATAATAGCATCTGCTTGGGTATATTGTAAAACAGATTGAGCCTTTTCTGCGTTATTAATATCACCATTTGCGATAATGGGAATACTACTGTGTTGTTTAACCTGCTTAATAGTTTCATACTCCGCTTGCCCTTTATAACCACAGGCTCTTGTTCTGCCATGAATGGTTAAGGCTTGTATACCACTTTGTTCGGCAATATGAGCAATTTTTAGGGCATTTTTATTGGCTGTATCCCAACCTGTACGGATTTTAAGAGTGACAGGAACAGATACCGCATTCACTACAGAGGATAAAATTTCTGCGACCAGCAATTCATTTTTTAATAAAGCAGAACCTGCGAGTATATTACACACTTTTTTAGCAGGACAGCCCATATTAATATCAATAATATCAGCCCCATGATACACATTAAACTGTGCTGCTTGAGCCATTTGTTTGGCTTGTGTCCCTAAAATTTGTACTGAAATAGGTTGCTCTTCACCATCATGATTCAAACGAGTGCGTGTTTTTTGTGAATGAAATAATTCAGGTTTTGATGTGACCATTTCAGAAACAGCCATAGTGGCTCCCAATTGGCGACAAAGTTGCCGAAAGGGTCGATCAGTAATACCTGCCATAGGTGCTAAAAATAGAGCGGGTTCTTTAAAATGCCATGAGCCAATGTTCATTATGTAATTATCTATCTGGGTATATAAAAAATACGATAATATTTTATAGATAATTAAACTGAAAACTTAATAATGCACTTGGATCAGGATCAACAATTTTAAGATTAATTTCCTGACTTTGGTTACTTTCTAATCCTTGAGTAAGATTCATAGAATTATCAGCGTATTCAGTCGGTAAAAATTTTCTACGTGCGACAACATCACCGCTAGTGGTTAAAAATGTGACTTCCAAAATAGGATAACTTTGGGTGTAAGTCGCTTTATTTTTAAACATTAATTGCATTTCTAAAGTATTATTGATTGGGGCATAACTACGTACATCATGTGTAATAGTGACTATTTTTTTGGGTCGTTTTATTAAGGGAATAGAACAGCCTGTTATCGCACATACTGGCTTGACAAATGAGCGTATTTGTCTGCTTTGTGATAGTTCAGTACTATTAAAATGTAAATATTGAGTGATTAATAGTAATAATAGTGCCATTGTACCTGATAGCCAGCCAAAAATAGCCGATGGACGTGTCTCAGATGCATCTGCTTGAGTTAAAAAAGAAGGGACGACCTCTTCTTTTACTTTATCCTTATCATCAACCATAAAACTGCCAACATCTTCACTACTTGAACTTTCTTCTTCCTCTTCAGACATTTTATTGTTGCGAAAATCATCTTCAATTTGATCTAATTGAGCTAATAAATCTTCACCATCATCTAAATCATCTAAGTCATCTACATCATCTAATGAATTATTAAAATCAGGTTCTTCCTGAGTAATTTTATTAAAGTCTTCAAAGAGTTTTGCATCTTCTTCTGATTCTGTCGTTCCTAATTCCTCATCTAAATTTAAATCTATATCTGGGTATGTTTCTGAATCTGAGTTTTCCATAAGGCTATTAAGAATTTCCATATCACCAGAATCTTCTCTATTAGATTTATGAGAATTCATATTGGTATCAATGACTGGACGAGTAGGTTCATCATCAAAATCATCTTCATCAAAAT
>JAGLFC010000106.1 GCA_023144715.1 Gammaproteobacteria bacterium
TTTTCCAGTACTGTTTTTGCGGTTAAAGTATTAGAAGGTAAAAATGAGATGGATGCCTTCTATGCACAACTCGCAATAGGCATCTTAATTATTCAAGATATTTTTGCGGTGATATTTTTAACCGCCTCTATGGGAAAAATCCCTTCTGCTTGGGCATTGCTTTTATTTGGTCTACCTCTTATTCGCCCCATTTTATATAAATTAATGGATCAAGTGGAACATGGCGAATTACTGATTTTATACAGTTTGCTATTAGCAGTGGGGGGGGCCGCATTATTTGAAGTCGTGGGTATGAAAGCAGATTTAGGGGCTTTAATTTTTGGTATTTTATTATCGCCACATAGTAAAGCAGGTGAAGTGTCTAAAACCTTATATAATTTTAAAGATCTCTTTTTAGTGGGATTTTTTATCAATATAGGATTATCAGGGGATGTCACGATAGAAAACCTTATTTTGGCATTGCTATTATCAATTTTAATGTTTGCCAAAACGGCTTTATTTTTAGGCTTACTTGTTAAAACGCATTTACGTGCTAGAACCGCTTTTTTAACCTCATTAAGTTTAGCAAATTATTCAGAATTTGGTTTGATTGTAGGTGCTATTGGTGTGAGTAATGGTTGGATGAGTAATGAATGGCTTATTACCATTGCGATTGCACTGGCGATTACATTTGTGATTGCTTCACCACTCAATGCTAAAGCACATGAGCTTTATGCACATTGTTCTCATTGTTTAAAACATTTTCAATCAGACACACGCCTTAAAGATGAATTACCCATTGATGTCTCTAATGCCTCTGTTTTAGTCTTTGGTATGGGAAGAATTGGTTCAGGAGTCTATAAAAATATAAATTCTTATTATCCCAATCAAGTGAAAGGCATTGATTTTAATTTGCAAATGATTGAACATCATAAAGAAAAAGATCGAGATGTTATTTATGTGGATGTCATGGATAAAGATTTTTGGGAAAAAATAAATCTCAGCAATATTTCTATGATCTTTTTAAGTTTACCTGATATTCATAAAAATCTTTTTACCGTAGAACAACTTAAAGAACGAGGCTTTCAAGGTCAGATTTCTGCCATTGCCATGTATGATGATGAACTTGAATTATTAAAAGAAGCAGGGGCAGATGTGGTGTACAATTTTTATTCTGACGCAGGCATTGGTTTTGCTGAACATGTAAAGAATGACTTACTTGATTCACAAAAATTAGGCAATAATATCAGGAATTAACATATTTTCTAATTGTAAAATTTCATCTTTTAATAATAATTTCCTTTTTTTTAAACGAGAAATTTGTAATTGGGTATGAACAGTTTTAGGCGTATGATGAATTGCATCCTCTAAATCTAAATGTTCCAGCTTTAACGCTTCAAGTGTGTCATAAATTTTTTGTTTTTCAATTTCAGTCATAAATGTTCTTTTTTATTTTGAATAATAAACGTCTAGTATTATGGATAAAAATACTAAAATCAAGATGAAGCGTGATAAAATCGAATGATCAATAAAAAAATAAAGGGGAATAGTATGAGTAGTCACTTTAATGTTGTTTATACAGGTTTACAAGAGGGTATTACTGACACTGACTTTATTGAAAATTTTTGTAGTCAATTTGGTCTTGATAAGAAAAAAGCACAAAACATTGTCGAGTCAAATTCTGATGTGGTGATAAAAAAAAATCTCAGTAAAGAAAAAGCCACACAATATCGTACTGCTTTTGAAGAGTGTGGTATGATCATTAAATTAGTACCCACAGATGAAAAACCAATTTCTATCGAAAAGAATACACCGCCCCCAGCATCAACTATACAAGACAGTAATAATCCTTATGCAACGCCTAAAGCATCTTTAACTATTAACTCTATCAATAAGGAAGGGCAGGGGTCTTTAGAAGGTGGGTTGAAGGGTGATTATGATTTTACCATTGGTGATATTTATAGAGAATCATGGGAAAAAACAAAAGGCGTGAAAGGTAAATTCCTTTTGGCATGGACTTCTTATATGGGTGTTGCTTTTGGTATAAGTTGGTTCTTTTATTTTGTTAATATTGATAGTATGGGTCTTATAGAAAATCTTATTAATGTACCTATTTTATACCCTCTTATGGCAGGTATTACCTTGATGGGTATTCAACATTCGGTGGGTGCAGATATTTACCCCACGAGTATTTGGAATCACTATAAAAAAGTGCTACCTATTTCATTATTGACGGTATTAATGCTGAGTTTAATTGGTCTTGGGATGTTATTGTTGATTATTCCGGGTATTTATTTAGGGATTGCTTATATGATGGCACTTTCTTTGATGATGGATAGAAATATGGGCGTTTGGGAATCTTTAGAAACTTCACGTAAAGCCATTACCAAACACTGGTTTAAACTCTTTTTTATTTATTTATTATTGTTTCTTTTGATCATCGTCGCAATGCTCCCTCTCTTTATTGGTTTGATTTGGGTATTGCCCATGTCATCTGTGATGCAGGGCATCCTTTATAAACATATCTTTGGTGTTGAATCTGTCGAATAATGCTTAAACTTACAGACTTATATTTACGTCGTGGCTTGCAACTCTTATTGCAAAAGGTCAATGTTACTATTCATCCACGTCAAAAAGTGGGTATTACAGGGGCTAATGGCTGTGGAAAGTCGAGCTTATTTGCCCTAATTAATGCCGATCTTCATGCGGATAGTGGTGATTTTTTTATCCCTAAAAATTGGGTGATTGCCCATGTGGCTCAGGAATCTCCTTCAACAGAGCGTTCAGCATTAGACTATGTCATTGATGGCGATCATGAATTACGCCAAATAGAACAGGCAATTGAAGAAGCTAATCAATCTGAACAGGGTGAATTATTAGGCAAACTCTATACTCAATTAGAAGAAGCCAATGGTTATACTGCCAATAGCAGAGCGTCACAATTACTCTCAGGTTTGGGTTTTTTACAAAACCAATTAAATAGTCCAGTGAATAGCTTTTCAGGTGGTTGGCGGATGCGCCTAAATTTGGCACGTGCCTTAATGTGTCGTTCAGATTTATTATTGCTAGATGAACCCACCAATCACTTAGATTTAGACGCGGTTCTCTGGTTAGAAGAATGGCTTAAAAAATATTCAGGCACACTTTTATTAATCTCTCATGATCGTGATTTTTTAGACAGTGTGATGACGCATATTGCTCATATTGAACACCAATCTATGACTTTGTATACGGGGAATTATTCTCAATTTGAGCGTGTCCGTGCCGAACAACTGGCACAACAGCAAGTACTGTTTGAACGTCAGCAACAAGAAATAAAACATATCCAAAGTTTTATTACACGCTTTAAAGCAAAAGCGACTAAAGCAAAACAAGCACAATCCAGAGTTAAAACCTTAGAAAAAATGGAATTAATTTCACAGGCTCATGTGGATTCACCTTTTCATTTTGAATTTCATGCCCCTGATAAAGTACCCAATCCTTTGCTTGCTTTAGAGGATATTAAACTGGGTTATAGTGAAACCACTATTTTAAATCATGTACATATTAATTTACAGCCGGGTTCTCGTATTGGTTTATTGGGGCATAATGGGGCAGGTAAATCCACGTTTATTAAATTATTAGCCGATGAATTAGAGGTACAATCAGGACGAATTGAACGTTCTAGTGAATTGCGTATTGGTTATTTTGCCCAACACCAACTCGAACAATTACACCCTGATGATAGTCCAATGGAACATTTTCAGCGACTCGATAAACGTGCCAGTGAGCAATCATTACGGAATCATCTTGGAGGTTTTGCCTTTAGTGGTGATAAAGTAGATGCCAAAATAGGTTTGTTTTCTGGGGGCGAAAAAGCTCGCTTAGTGTTTGCCACTCTCGTCTATGAAAAACCTAACTTATTACTCTTAGATGAACCGACCAATCATTTAGACTTAGATATGCGTCATGCCATCAGTCTTGCCTTGCAAGGTTTTGAAGGAGCCATGGTCATTGTTTCTCATGATCGACATTTATTACGCAGTGTGACGGATGAATTTTATTTAGTCGCCGATCAAAAGCTAGAAGTTTTTAAGGGTGATTTGGATGATTATCGCAATTGGGTTGTCGATCAGAAAAAACAAGAAATTTCACAAGCCCTTAACGAGTCAAACAATGATCAAGAAAAAAAGCCATCCATTAATTCTATCCAAAGTAAAAAAGAACAAAAGCGATTAGAGGCAGAACAACGCAAGCGTTTACAACCCTTAAAAAATAAGATCAATAAGCTTGAAAAAGAAATGGATCAATTGACACTGAAAAAAGAAAAATTTGAAACCTTATTGGCTGATCCTGCTATTTATGAAGAAGCACAAAAAGAAGCACTCAAAGAATTATTACAGCAACAGGCTAAACTCACACAAACACTCGAGAGTACTGAAGAGCAATGGATGGAATTAAGTGAAGAACTTGAAGACGCATAAGGCATGAAATGCCATTCTTATCCAGATCTGAGGTTTATTATGATAATTTTAATAGTTTTGATAGAATATCATTAACACATTTTTCAAGGTAATTACTATGAATCAAAAAAACAAAATATTTCAATTCACTTTTTTCTTATTAGCAGTGTTATCAGCACCGCTTATTGCTCAAGAAGCAGTCCAAGAAGTGTATGAATATAAAAATAAAAAAGGAGTCACTGAATTTACCGATCAAGTTGATCCGAATAAAAAACTTGAAAAACACATTGAAATCCCTAAAAGAACCGCTGATCAAGAAGCTCAAAGTCAAGCAAAATTAAATACCATTGTAGAAAATGATAAAAAATTAGATGCCAGAGTCGCAGATCGAAAACAAGTCGAGGCGACAGCCAGACACAATAATAATTCTGGAAATAATCAAAATCAATATAATTATGACGGTAATAGTGATCGTCGTGATTTTGATGATAATAATTATGATGGTTATTTACCTGTAGGAGCAGTGAGACCGATTCGTCCAATTGACAGACCTATAGATAGACCCGTAGAAGGTATTCACCGTCCACATGGTGGTGAGCATATTGGATCAGGTAAACCTCGAATAAAAGCAAGGGTAGGTGGTCGTTTATAATGATTATTTAGATCAGTAAGTGGCTAATAACATTATATGGCTTGAGGATAGTTTTTTAAATCAATTAAAATAATTGCTGAAACACAGATTAATACACTATATAATCAGAGCTTAATATTTATAAGATAATAGTGGCTCATACACTATTAAATATAAGGTTATACAAGAAACTTATACAAGTAAGACAGGAGTTAAGTGGTGGAATTATCAGGTGCCGAAATTATTGCACAATTCCTCGAAGATGAGGGTGTAGAATATCTGTTTGGTTATCCCGGTGGAGCAGTGTTGCATACTTATGATGCACTGTTACGTGCGGATAGTGTCAAACATATTTTAGTGCGTCATGAACAAGCGGCTGTACATGCGGCCGATGGTTATGCTCGTTCAACTGGAAAGACGGGTGTGGCACTGGTGACTTCAGGACCAGGTATGACGAATGCAGTCACTGGTATTGCCACGGCTTATCTGGATTCTATCCCTTTGGTGGTTCTCACAGGACAAGTGCCTACTAGTGTGATTGGTAGTGATGCGTTTCAAGAAGTCGATTCTGTGGGTATTTCTCGTCCCTGTGTGAAGCATAACTTTTTAGTCAAAGATGTTAAAGATATAGCAGAAACACTGACGAAGGCCTTTTATGTGGCTTCAACAGGTCGTCCAGGACCTGTGGTAGTGGATATTCCTAAAGATATAACCGATCCTAATATTAAGATCCCTTATAGCTATCAATCTTCTATTGAGATGCGTTCTTATAATCCTGTGATTAAAGGACATCCATTTCAAATTAAAAAAGCCGTTGAGGTCATGTTACAGGCAAAAAAACCTGTATTTTATATCGGTGGTGGTGTTGTGTTAGGGAATGCTTCTGCTTCCTTGCGATCATTAGTTGAGCGGTTAAATTTTCCTCTCACCAGTACATTAATGGGCTTAGGTGCGTTTCCTTCGTCAGATAAAAATTTTCTTGGTATGTTAGGGATGCACGGCACGTATGAAGCCAATATGGCCATGCATGAAACCGATGTATTAATTGCTGTCGGAGCACGTTTTGATGATCGGGTCACAGGACATTTAGAACATTTTTGTCCCGATGCTAAAATTATTCATATTGATATTGATCCGTCTTCTATTTCCAAAACAGTACATGTTGATATACCCATTGTGGGCGATGTTGATGATGTTTTAACTTCTATGCTTGAATTGCTTAAAAATACCGATCAAAGCAATGATGAACAAAGCATGAAAGATTGGCACAAACAGGTTAAACAATGGCGTAAGAAAGAGTGTCTGCGTTATAACAAAAAGACAAAAGAAATTAAGCCTCAATATGTCATTGAAAAATTGCATGAAGTGACGAAGGGTGATGCTTATATTACTTCTGATGTTGGACAGCACCAGATGTTTGCCGCACAATATTATTCATTTGAAGAACCAAGACGCTGGATTAATTCAGGGGGCTTGGGTACGATGGGCTTTGGCTTGCCTGCTGCGGTTGGCGTACAATTAGCACATTTGGATCAAACCGTTGCCTGTGTGACAGGTGAAGGCAGTATTCAAATGAATATTCAAGAGTTAGCGACCTGTATGCAATACCAATTACCCATAAAAATTATTAATCTTAATAATCGTTATCTGGGTATGGTACGTCAGTGGCAAGAATTTTTCTATGAAGGACGTTATGCGATGTCCTATATGGATTCAATTCCTGATTTCGTAAAACTGGCTGAAAGTTATGGTCATGTGGGTATGAAAATTGAGACAGCAGATGATGTAGAAGACGCATTAAAAGAAGCCTTTGCGATGAAAGATAAACTTGTTTTTATGGATTTTATTACCACTCGTGAAGAAAATGTGTATCCCATGATTTCCGCAGGTAAGGGGCATCATGAAATGGAATTAATGCCTGATAGCGAACTGGTTTAATCCAGTTTGTCTTTGTGCAAACAATCAACAACTAAAGAGTTATAAAATGCGTCATATTATATCTATTTTATTAGAAAATGAAGCGGGAGCTTTATCAAGAGTAGCAGGGCTGTTTTCTGCCCGTGCTTATAATATTGAATCTTTAACCGTTGCACCGACTGAAGATTCTTCTATGTCAAGAATGACTCTAGTCACCAGTGGTTCAGCTGAAATTATTGAACAAATCACCAAGCAGCTCAATAAGCTGATTGATGTGGTTAAACTTAATGATTTGAATGTGTCCTGTGTACAACATATTGAACGTGAAATGATGTTGATCAAGCTGAAAGCACCTGTGTCGTCTCGAGAGGAAATTATGCGTTTGAGTAATATTTTTCGGGGCAATATTATTGATGTGAACGATGACACCTATACTGTTGAACTCACGGGTACGTCCGAAAAATTGAATGCCTTTATTGCAGCATTTGAATGTGATAGTATTTTAGAAACGGTGCGTTCAGGCGTAATGGGTATTTCTCGTGGTAGCTCCTCATTACATCTGTAATTACAATAACAATTCTCAGGGTAACAAGATTGTTGCCCAAATAACAAAAGGTTTGAATGAATGAACATATACTATGATAAAGACTGCGATCTTTCTATCATCAAGGGCATGAAAGTAACCATCGTGGGTTATGGTTCTCAAGGACACGCACATGCGAATAATCTAAAAGATTCAGGTGTGGATGTTACTATTGCATTACGTGAAGGTTCTGCCTCAGCCGCCAAAGCAGAAGCGGCAGGTCTTGTGGTCAAAAATGCTAAAGATGCTGTTGCTGACGCAGACTTAGTGATGGTGCTTACACCTGATGAATTTCAATCTCAATTATATAAAAATGACATCGAACCTAATATTAAGCAGGGTGCAACACTTGCATTTGCTCATGGTTTTAGTATTCATTACAACCAAGTTGTGCCTCGTGCTGATTTGGACGTGATTATGATTGCCCCTAAAGCACCTGGTCATACCGTGCGTTCAGAATTTGTTAAGGGCGGTGGTATTCCTGATTTAATCGCGATTCATCAAGATGCTTCTGGTAAAGCAAAAAATGTTGCACTTTCTTACGCATCAGGTGTGGGCGGTGGTCGTACAGGTATTATTGAAACCACTTTTAAAGATGAAACTGAAACGGACTTATTTGGTGAGCAAGCCGTACTATGTGGTGGTGCCGTTGAATTAGTTAAAGCGGGTTTTGAAACGTTAACAGAAGCGGGTTATGCTCCAGAAATGGCATACTTCGAGTGTTTGCATGAATTAAAACTGATTGTTGATCTCATGTATGAAGGCGGTATCGCTAACATGAATTATTCAATTTCTAATAATGCCGAATATGGTGAGTATGTCACAGGGCCTAAAGTCATTAATGACGAAAGCCGTAAAGCCATGAAAGAAGCTTTAGATAATATTCAAAATGGTGAATACGCCAAGCGTTTTATTATGGAAGGTCAAACCAACTATCCAG
>JAGLFC010000107.1 GCA_023144715.1 Gammaproteobacteria bacterium
CTTTAGCTCAGTGGGTAGTTGACCTATTTGTGCCATTTAGTTATCATCGTTATTTTCAATACAACTATGATAACATGGCTTTTTTGCCCTCTGAGGTTACTGATGTATTCAATGAACTCACAATTTTTGACTGTGCAAGTCAAAAAATTAATCAAATGATCTTATATGATCAATATAAGCATTCTATGACCTCTTTTTTAAGTGGTTTAAAAGTGTCGTTTTTTTGCACATCAAAACCCTGTCAAGAACTTTTTTAATTATTTTTTTATCTGAGGGGGCGACTAGTTACCTATTATCTTGATATATCGCAAGACTTATAATCATGCTAATTTGCTATGATATAGACTAATCTTAGCCATTGCTCATTGCAACGATAAGATTATGGGAGGGGAAACACTATTAATCAAATTATAATAAAGCACAAGGATTATTTTATGAAACACCTATTTATGAGCCTATTTTTAGCACTTATTTTAAGCACTGCATTACACGCTGGAGACAAAGAAGCTTTTATGCGTAATATGGCTCACGTTAACCCTGTCCCTAACTATATGTCAATTATCGTTAAAAATGAGGATAAATTAGCATTAACAGCCGATCAAAAAACCAAAGTAATGGCTTGGAATAAAAAAAATGGGGCTAAAATGGCAACCATGGTCAATAGTGTTGTTGATGGTGAAAAACAAATAACAGTCGCATCAATGAAGGGTACATCCAGCACTGAAATTGCATCAATGGCTGATCAATTAATGGAAACACGTAAAAAAATTATTGTCGGTAAAACCACTTGCCGTGATTATATGATGGATGTTCTTTCTCCTGAGCAATGGAAGCAATTAACCGATATTATTAAAGCAGGTTAATTTTTTATACAGTCACCTTTTTAGTTAAAAAAAGTGATGACTGTGTTCCTTAATAGCTTACTATTAGGGAACTTTTTTATAAATATACTCTTTTTAATTTTACTCGGCACTTAATATGTCCAAACAAAAATCCATACTGATCACAGGATGTTCCACAGGTATTGGGTTGTGCTGTGCTTATGAACTCAAAAAACAGCATTATCGAGTTTTTGCCACTGCCCGAAAAATGGAAGATGTAATTCAGCTTAACGCACAAGGTTTTGAAAGTTATCAATTGGATCTCGCTGAAAGTAATTCTATAAAAACGGCTCTAAAACAAATATTGAAACAAACAGGTGGTACATTAGATGCCCTTTTTAATAATGGGGCTTATGGTCAACCGGGAGCTGTTGAAGATCTGTCACGTCACGTATTAACCACACAATTTCAAACCAATGTATTTGGTACTCAAGAACTCACAAATGATGTCATTGCTATTATGCGTCAACAAGGTTATGGACGTATCATTTATAATGGTTCAGTATTGGGACTTATTGCCCTGCCCTTTCGTGGTGCGTACAATGCTTCTAAATATGCCATTGAAGGCTTGGCCGATACGTTAAGGTTAGAACTTTATGGCAGTGGTATTTACATCTCTGTTATAGAACCCGGTCCTATTACAAGTCACTTTCGTAAAAATGCTTTTATACAATACCAACACAATATTGATAAAGAAAACAGTTTTTTTAAGCGTAATTATGAAGGTATGGAAACACGGCTCAAAAAGAAAGGTCCAGCGGCACCTTTTACACTACCACCTGAAGCTGTTTTTAAAAAACTTCAACATGCTTTAGAAAGCCCTCATCCTAAAGCACATTATTATGTGACGTTTCCCACCTATTTATTGGCGACATTAAAACGAATATTACCCACAAGGATGTTAGATTGGGTGCTTCGTAAAGTGTCTCAAGAAGAAAATTAAGTGCCTCAATTCTCAATAAAAATATATTTTACCTGAGGCTTTTAGCCTTATTTTTTCTTTCGCTCATGTTATAATCGCTTTTAATATATATTTAAGGAGTTAATTATGGGATTCATGCAAGGTAAACGTGCATTAATCGTCGGTCTTGCCAGTAACCGTTCAATTGCTTGGGGCATTGCTCAAGCCATGAGACGTGAAGGGGCTGAATTGGCATTTACTTATCAAAATGAAAAATTAAAAAGTCGTGTTGAAAAATTAGCCACAGAATGTGATTCAGATATTATTATTCCCTGTGATGTATCAGATGATGCTCAAATAGAAAATGTTTTTGAACAGTTGGATAATTTTTGGGATCATCTTGATATTATTGTGCATTCCGTTGCTTTTGCTCCGCGTGAAGAACTCAGTGGTGAATATCTTGATAATGTCACACGCGAAGGCTTTAATATGGCGCATGAAATTAGCTCATATAGCTTTGCGGCTTTAGCAAAAGCAGGACGTAATATGATGGAAGGACAAAATGGAGCTTTATTAACGCTGTCTTATCTTGGTTCTGAGCGTATTATGCCTAATTACAATGTTATGGGATTAGCGAAAGCAAGCCTTGAGGCTAATGTTCGTTATATGTCTGAATCATTAGGGCCTGATGGTATTCGTGTCAATTCTATTTCAGCGGGCCCTATTAGAACATTGGCGGCTGCCGGCATTAGCAACTTTCGTAAAATGCTCACGCATGTTGAAGAAAATGCACCATTACGCCGTAATGTCACGATTGATGATGTGGGTAATACCGCTGCTTTTTTATGTTCTGATTTAGCCTCAGGTATAACAGGAGAAAATATTTATGTTGACTCTGGTTATAATCATGTGGGTATGGGCGTATTAAAACTTGATAATAAATAAAAATTAAGGGGATCCCTTCCCCTCAAATTTAGCCTTTTAATTTTGCAAACGCCGCTGCCATTGCATTATTAGCAGGTGTTTCTTGTATCACTTGTGCCACTTTTCTTTGTTGTTTTCTATTATTCATAGGTTCGCCTATGGGTTTTGGAGTGGCTTCAAGTGTTTCATTAAGACGTAGCGTTAAAGCAATACGATTGCGTTTTAAATCAACCTCAACCACTTTTGCTTTTACGACATCACCTGCTTTTACAATGTCCCTTGGATTTTTCACAAATTTGTCGGCTAATTGCGAAATATGCACTAAACCATCTTGATGAACGCCAATATCAACAAAGGCACCAAAATTAGTAACATTAGTCACCACTCCCTCAAGGATCATATCTGGCTTTAAATCTTTGGGTTGCTCAATACCGTCTTTAAAGACAGCGGTTTTAAATTCGGGTCTTGGATCGCGACCGGGTTTTTCTAATTCTTTAATAATATCAATAATGGTCGGCTGTCCAAAATTTTCATCTGTATAATCACTGGGATCAAGTGATTTTAAAAAGCTCACATCACCAATTAATTGACGAATATCTTTATTATTGACTGAGACAATTTTTTTAACAATAGAATACGCTTCTGGATGTACCGCTGAACTATCCAAAGGATTATTACCGTTCATCACCCGTAAAAATCCAGCGGATTGTTGAAAGGCCTTTTCACCCAAACGACTGACATTGAGTAATTCTTTACGATTTTTAAAAGCACCATGCTGTTCACGATAACTGACAATATTAGTGGCTAATGTTTGAGTCAAACCAGAGACTTGCATTAAAAGAGGAACAGAAGCCGTATTCAAATCAACACCGACTGCATTCACACAATCTTCGACAATTGCTTCCAGTTTTTTACCCAATTGTATTTGGCTCACATCATGCTGATATTGACCCACACCAATCGATTTTGGATCAATTTTAACCAGCTCTGCTAGTGGATCTTGTAAACGCCGAGCAATAGAAACGGCTCCACGAAGTGATACATCTAAATTAGGAAATTCTTTAGCGGCCAGTTCAGAAGCCGAATAAACCGACGCACCCGCTTCTGACACCATAATTTTATTAAGTGTTAGATCAGGATTCATTTTAATCAAATCCGCTGCTAATTTGTCTGTTTCTCTGGAGGCTGTACCATTGCCAATACTCAGCAAACTGGCATTATATTTTTTTGCCAAGGCTGATAAGGTGAATAAAGACTGATCCCATTGTCGTTTAGGGGCATGAGGATAAATCGTGGCATCATCAAGCAGTTTACCTGTTTCATCAACGACTACGACTTTAACACCTGTGCGTAAACCTGGATCAAGACCCATGGTTATTTTTTGACCCGCTGGGGATGCTAATAATAAGTCATTGAGATTATTGCCAAATACATCAATTGCTGATTCGTCTGCCTTTTCTCTTAAACGTTTTTTTAAATCCATATCTAATGACGTTTTTACTTTAATTTTCCAAGTCCATTTAACCACTTCTTGCAACCATTTATCCGCCGCCCTTCCCTGATCTTCTATACCAAAATGACGAGCAATTTTATATTCCATCATGGATAATGTACCTGCATTGACAGGTTCTTCATCAAGTTCTGTATTAATGGTTAGATAGCCTTCTTTTCTACCTCGAAATAACGCTAAAATACGATGGGATGGCATGTCTTCTAATTTTTCTTTAGAGGCAAAATAATCAGAAAATTTACTCCCTGCTTCTTCTTGACCTGCAACCACTTTAGAAACCATTAAGCCATTATTCCATAGATTTTCACGTAATTGCCCAACTAACTCAGGGTTTTCTGCAAAGCGTTCCATAAGAATTTGTTTTGCACCATCCAATGCGTCTTTAGCGATTGAAATATTGGCTTCCTGATTAAAAAATTGTTCGGCATGACTATCGGGCATCAAAGAAGGATCATTTAATAAGGCATCAGCTAATGGTTCAAGACCTGCTTCTCTTGCCACTTGAGCCTTGGTTCTACGTTTAATTTTATAAGGTTTATAAAGATCTTCAAGACGTGTTTTGGTCTCTGCTGTTAATAAAGAAGCTTTCAATTCAGGGGTTAATTTAGCTTGTTCATTAATGGTATTGATAATCACTTTTCGGCGTTCATCTAATTCACGTAAATAAATAAGACGTTCATCCAATAACCTTAATTGTGTATCATCTAAACTACCTGTCACTTCTTTACGATAACGAGCAATGAAAGGAATAGTATCACCACCATCAATCAATTCAATCGTTGCTTCAACTTGAGAGTGTTTTACATTTAATTCTTGTGCAATTCTTTGTGCGATAGAGTTAAGCATACTTATTATTTTTCCAAGTAATAATTTAATGAGTTATTTATAAAGTTATAATTTAAAATTGAAATGCAAAAAAAAGACCACCTTTTATTTAAAAGCAGTCTCTTTTGCATTTGATACCTATTTTTTATATTGTCATTAAAGAAGACTTGCTACGAAAGAGCGAAATAAACACCTAAAGCAGAAAATATTCCAATACATGAAGCAATAATAGTGGCTATTGTAATTCGAGTGGCCATTTTTTGATTGGCTTCATTAATGGCTTCAGTCACTGCAATCATTGAATCACGAGAAATGATACTCGCAGTCTCTTTGGCAACTTCTACAGCCTTATTGCTTGAAGAAATATGTGCAATACTTTTTATTTCATTCAGCATTTTTTTATCTAATTTATTAGCACTTTTACCTGTTTTTTCTTCACTAATATGACTGATTTCTGTTGAAAGTGAGGTAAATACTTCTTGAATTTGATGGGAATAACTATCGGTTATTTCTTTTATTTTATCATCAAATACTTTATTAGCAATGGCATAGGTTTTTTTCTCATCACAAAAATGCTTTTTAATTTCTAATTTAAAACGTGATAAATGTTGTGCCGTTGCTGCCATAACCTGAACACGAACAGCAGCCGCTACTGAGGCTTCTGCTGTTTTTCTCACCAGTTTTACAATGCTATTGGTAGAAACTTGTGGTTGTTTAGCTTTGGTTGCTTTAGCAGCAGGTTTAGCGGTAGGAACTTGTCCTAATGTTGCTTTAGGCAATTCATTAAGTTTACTGACGACACTATTAAGATTTTCTATAGAAGCAGGCTTAGGCAAGATATCTGCTACACCATAAGAAATAACATTATTTACATATTCCTCACCATCTTGTGAAGTATACATAATAATGGGAATAACGGAGGTTTGAGGATTTTTTTTAATTTGTTCGACGGTTTCTAGACCATTTAAGCCTGGCATCATGTGATCCATAAATATGGCATCAGGTTGATTACCTTGCAAATAAGTCAGAGCCTCTTCTCCTGACTCTGCAAGGTCGGCAGTCAAATTGATTTTTCCTAGCATTTTACGCAACATAAAACGTGCTGATTTAGAATCATCTACAACAAGTACGTGTTTAACAACCATAAACCGTCATCCTATAATTTATTTTTGAGGTAAAGCTGACATTAAAACATCCGTATTATACATTAAATAGGGCTTCCCAATTTTTTTATTTTTAATTTTATTCTGTCCTATTTTAGTCAAAAAAAATAAAAAAATACAATACTTTAATGAATTTATCTATAATTCAAGTAATATATATAAATTAGCAAAAATGAAATATCTTTTAAAAAAGATTTTTTATTTTTATTTTATCTCTTGGAATTTAATAATAGACTCTTTAACGTGTTGACAGATAACCTTAAAACAACCATACAAAACGCTTATTCACATATTCTTGACAGTAAAAAAATCAAGCCAAGATATGGTCAACGTCTTATGATTGCTGATATTGCTCGAACATTAGGTAATATTGATCATGACTCTGAAGCTTCTGATAAACCTAATGCTAATCATATTGCAACTTTAGAGGCAGGTACAGGCACGGGAAAAACTATTGCTTATTTAGTGGCTGCTTTACCGATTGCCCAAGAACATAAAAAAAAGCTGATTATTTCCACAGCAACCATTGCTTTACAACAACAAATTTTATTAAAAGATCTCCCTGATATTCAACATCATAGCGGTTTAGATTTTACGTTTACACTTGCCAAAGGGCGTAAACGCTATGTCTGTTTATATAAGTTAGAAACTTATATCGTTCATAATAATCAAACAGAGCTTGATTTAGAGATCCCTGAAGCCGATATTTTGCTGAATAATAAAGAGGATATAAAGCTGTATGATCAATTATTTAAAGCATGGAAAAAAAAGCAATGGGATGGTGAACTTGATAGTTGGGATGATTTTATTGCACAAAGTAGCTGGTTACCACTGACTTCAGATCATCATCAATGCAGTGGTAAGCGTTGTTCTTTTTATAATCAATGTGTTTATTTTAAAGCAAGAGAATCTATTTTTAAGGTGGATTGTATTATTGCTAATCATGATCTGGTGTTAAGTGATTTGAATATGGGTGGTGGATGTATTCTCCCTGCACCCAATGATTGTATTTATATTTTTGATGAAGGACATCATTTACCTTTAAAAGCCATTAATCATTTTAGCTACTCTTTTCAAATTAATAGCACACTCAAATGGTTAGAACAACTCAATTCTACCCTCAGTAACTTTGCTTCTTTAGCCAAACCACCTGTAAAAATTCAACAATTTATTCAAAATTTTCCTGAACAATCTAAAGATATTCATCAAGAAATAAAAAATCTTGATGCCATTGTCAGTCAGTTTAAATTTCCTGAACAGCGCTATAATTCTTCTATTAAAAAAGCATCCTCTCAATCTCAAGAACAAGTCTATCGCTTTAAATTTGGTCAAATACCTGATGAACTCAAAACTCAGTGTCAATATTTACTCAAGAAATTTGAACAATTAACCACTCATTTACACTATATTAATGATACTTTAAAAGAAACACTTGAGGGTGATAATACAGGCATACAACTTGAAATAGCGGAACAATGGTTGCCCCTTTTAGCTCCTATGTATGGACGTTCTGATTCCGCAATGAATCTTTTTGATTTTTTTAATAAGGAAGATGACCACACATTACCTCCTAACGCTCGTTGGCTTACCAAAGCATCTGACAAGGATAAGAGTGATATTGAATTATCCTGTAGCCCCATTTTAGCGGCCAATACCCTAGAACAAATTCTCTGGTCAGAATGTTATGGTGCTGTGGTCACGAGTGCCACCATGACGGCACTTGGTAATTTTGATCGTTTTATTTTAAATTCTGGTGTAACTGGATTTTTTAATAGTGTTCCAAGTCCTTTTAATTATCAGGATAATGTTGAATTTAGAGTGCCATTAATGAACAGTCTTGCCACTGATTATCAAGCACATACTGATGAAGTGATCGAAATTTTGAAGAAAATTGTGGATCATGATAAAGGTACATTAGTTTTATTTAGTTCAAAAAAACAAATGAATGATGTGGAATATGATCTGCTCCGCAGTGACTCTATTTGGAAAAAACAGCTACTGACTCAGGGGCAAAAAAACAAGCAAATGATTATTACCGATCATAAAAAACAGATAGACAAAGGTAAAGGCAGTGTTATTTTTGGTTTGAGTAGCTTTGCAGAAGGCATTGATTTACCTGGTGAATATTGTGAACACGTTATTATTGCTAAACTTCCCTTTTCTGTCCCCAATGATCCCGTTGATGCGTCATTAACAGAATGGATAGAATCACAAGGCAGAAATGCGTTTATGGAAATATCGGTACCTGATGCTTCTATCAAATTAGTTCAAGCCTGTGGTCGTTTAATTCGTAAAGAAACCGATAGTGGTCAAATTACTTTATTAGATAAACGTATTACCACTAAATTTTATGGTAAAAAAATTCTGGATGCCCTTCCACCCTATACATTTATCTTAAATAAGCCTTTGGATTAACCAATAATTTACTTATTATCAGCAATTAATTCAATGGTATCCACTCGTTGCTTTTTATTATTCATTTTATTTTCCATCGTTTTTGAAAATGAATAATAAGACAGTACTGATTTTACCAAATAAGCTTGTATAGGTTCTTGAATACCTTTTAATTTTAACAAAGGCATTGGAATAACAGTAATTTTATCTTGAATCATTTTATAAGTAGCATAACTGATTAAGATACCATCACGTTTTGCTAAATGTTCTAAGCGACTGGCAATATTGACATTATCACCAATCAATGTAAAATCTTTTCTGGAATGGTTGCTACCAATATCACCCATAATCACATGACCTGAATGAATACCAATACGCATGTGCAAATCAAGACCTGTTATTTCACGTAATTCAGGTAATGCTTTTAACATAGCGGCAGCAGCACACACAGCACGAAAAGCTCCTTCTTCTTGTTGTCCAAATGATGCAAAGATACCATCACCAATAAACTTATCAATATCCGCATCAAATATTAATAATTCATCCACCATACGGTCAAAATATGTATTCAAAAAATCAACGACTTTTCTTGATGAAAGCTGTTCTGAAATATGGGTAAATTGTACAATATCTGAAAATAATAAGGTTCTAAATTTATCTTCAGCTTTAGGAATATATCCTTGATTACTGGTGGATATATGAGTTAATGTTGCATCGGTTAAATAACTACGCATAGCCGTTTGGTTATTTTTTAAGCGTGTTTCAGCTAATACTCGTTCGACTTCTGCGATCAAGCGATCAGGTGAAAAAGGTTTAGTAATAAATGCTTGAATACCCATAGAACGTATTTTTACTTGTTCTACTTTTGAATCTTTACTGGTTTCAATAATAATCGGTAAATCAGAAAATTTCTTGGACTGACGTATACGAGAACACAGTTCTAAACCATCCACATAGGGCATATCATAATCAGTAATGACTAAATCATAATTACCATTATTAAGTTTTTCCCATGCTGAAAGACCGTCTTTGGACATTTCAACTTTAAAACCTTGAATCGTTAAGGCACTTTTTAATAAATGACGAGTTGTAGAAGAATCATCCACTACAAGAATATTTTCTGGACGACTATGCGTTTTTTTGGCAATTAATAAGCGATTAATACGTGATAATAATTCTGGTAATACAATTTTATGAGTATCTGAATGATCGGATTTAATAATATAATCATCAGCACCTGCATTAAAGCCTCCCATTATGGCTTTATCGCTTTGTAAGGATGATAATAATAAAAAAGGCGTTGATAGCTTTTCTTGCTGTCGAATAATACGACACAAAGTAACACCATCAATAATAGGCATTTCAACATCACTGACAATAATATCAATATCGGTATTACGAATTATTTTTAATGCCTCTTCGCCATTGCACGCTTCAATGACTTCGTAATCTTCTATTTCTAAAAATGGTTTAATGCGCTGACGATTAACGCGACTATCATCGACTAATAATAATCGTGTTTTTTTCTCTAATAAAGCAGCAATTGCACGATATAAATCATCTTTTGTAAAAGGGACTTGTAAAAATTCATTAGCACGATGGTTTATTGCAGATTCACGATTTAAAAGATCGGCAGAAATAAAAACAAGATGGCTATCACGTAAATTATAATGGGAACGTATACGATCACAAATTGCTAAACCATCCATTTTTGATAACATAGCACGAATAAAAATCAAATGGGGTTTGTAGGCAATTAATTTTTGAAAAAAATAGGACTCATTAGAATGAATAGACTTTATGTTAAAGCGAGCAACATCTAACAAAGAGGTAATTAAACCATCAATAGTGGACGAATCTGTTAATAAAGCAACTTTTATTACATTTCTATCCATAAAAGAGACTCATGTTTATGTAGTATTAAATACCATGATAACATGTTAAAAATATAAGAGGGACTTTTAAATAAAAAAAGCTCATGAAAAAATATCATGTGCTTTTTTTAAATCAATCAGTAAATTACTGAGCAATAGGTGCTTGAATTTTACAGGGCTTCATTTGTTCAATATGTCGTTTTTTAGCAGCTTGCATTTGATCTTCATACTTAGCTTGCATTTCTTGCATATATTCTTGCTGTGCATCAAATTGAATTTTAGCCTGTGGATTAGGTGCTATTCTAGCTTGCGTAGGTTGATATGCTATTCTAGGTGGAGCCATCATTACAGGTTGAGGAGCTAT
>JAGLFC010000108.1 GCA_023144715.1 Gammaproteobacteria bacterium
ATGGATCAGGCGGTGGTTCTGGTGATGGTGGATCAGATGGTAAAAGTCTGATCCCCAATCAACCACCTACCATACTTTTGGCTATTATTGCTGCTATTGCCATTGGTGTTTGGGCAGTTTCTGGTATTTATACTATTGACCAAGGTAAAAACGCTGTTGTTTTACAGTTTGGTCAGTCTTATAAAACAGTCGGAGCAGGTATTCAATGGTATGCACCCGGTATTCAAACGTATCATATTGTTGATGTCAGTGCTTCACGAAGCCTCAGTATTGGTGCGACTGAACACGAAGCACACATGCTGACAGAAGATGAGAATATTGTTGAAGTTAAGGTTGCAGTACAATATAAAGTCAGTAATGCTGAATATTTCCTTTTTAATGTACGTGATCCAGCCTTAGCATTGAGACAAGTGTCAGAAAGTGCGGTGCGTGAAGTGGTCGGTAAAAATAAAATGGATTTTATTTTAACAGAAGGACGAAGTGATATTGCGTCAAGAATTGGTGTATTAGCTCAGGAAATTCTTGATCGTTATCAAACAGGTTTAATTATTACTCGTTTTACTTTGCAAAGTGCTAAAGCACCTGCCCAAGTACAAGATGCGTTTGAAGATGTGAATGCGGCACGAGAAGATAAAGAACGTTATATCAATGAAGCTCAGGCCTATAATAATGATGTGATTCCAAAGGCTCGTGGTATTGCAGCACGACAAGTTGCGGGTGCACAGGCTTATAATGGACGAGTAATTGCTGAAGCAGAAGGTGAAACCGCTCGTTTTTTAAGTGTCTTAACCGAGTATGAAAAAGCACCTAAAGTAACTCGGGATAGATTGTATCTGGATGCAATGGAAAATGTTTATAGCAAAACCAGTAAAGTTATGGTTGATACGAAGGGTGGTAATAACCTACTTTATTTACCTCTGGATAAAATGATGCGTGGTAACATTAACAAACAACTTTATAGTGAACCCAGCAGACCGGGTGATGGTTCAGGAGACACCGTGAATTATACAAACAACAATCAAACTTCTAAATATGGGGTTGACAATTCTCGTTCAAGACCTTCTATAAGGGAGAGACGTTAATGAAATTATTAATTGCAATTGCGGTATTGGTGTTTGGTATTATTATGTCAGCATCACTTTTTACAGTGAATGAAACTGAAACCGCTATTTTATTCAAATGGGGTAAAATTCAACGAGCCAATTATGAGCCTGGTTTGCATTTTAAAATTCCTTTCATTAATAATGTGCGTAAATTTGATAAACGCATTCAGACCTTTGATGCCAGACCAGAAGATTATCTCACCGAAGAAAAGAAAATTCTAGTGGTGGACTCTTTTATTCAATGGCGTATTGGTGATGTTGAAGAATTTTATACCGCTATGCGTGGTGATATGGATATTGCTCAAGAGCGTATTGCAACCATCGTAAAAGAAGGTTTACGTAATGAATTTGGTAAACGTAATATGTATGAAGTCATCTCAGGTGAACGTCATGTGATTATGGATGATATTAATAAATCGGCCAATAAAGATGTGAAGCCTTTTGGTGTGCATATTGTTGATGTGCGTATTAAACGCATTGAATTTCCACCCAAAGTGAGCAATAAAATCTTCCGTAGGATGGAAACAGAGCGTACTCGTATTGCCAAAGAACTCAGAGCACAAGGTAATGAAAGCGCAGCTAAAATCACCGCTGAAGCTGATCGTCAGGTGACTATTTTAAAAGCCGATGCCTATAAAGAAGCAGAAAAAATTCGTGGTAAAGGTGATGCACAAGCCTCTGATATTTATGCTCAGGCTTATACTAAGAATGCTGAATTTTTTAGTTTTTATCGTAGTTTAAATGCTTATCAAAATACCTTTAACAGTGCCTCAGATATTATGGTGGTTGAGCCTGATTCAGATTTCTTTGATTATTTTAAGAATAATATGGGTAAACAATAACACGCTTTATTACACATACTACTTTTTAAATTTCCTTCCTTTTAAAGACAATGTATCCTGTTTATTAACAGGGTATATTGTTCCATATAAACACTGCGTATTAAAAACGTTAGACATTCATACCGTATCAAACAAGTCAATAAGCGACTTTAAAGCCACTTTATTTTTCTGAAAGTAAATAACAAACTTATGACAATAAAAGTCATGATACTCAGCATGACAAAATAAGCATTTTTAATCTTTAATTCTGGCATGTATTCAAAATTCATACCATAAATACCCACCATCAGTGTGAGTGGTAGAAATATCACAGTGACTATTGTTAATACCTTCATTATTTGATTGAGTCGATGAGTGCTAATAGAAATATAACCATTGATTTGATCATCAATTAATTCTTTATAAAGCATTGTGAGGCTTGCAAGTCGTTCGGTGTGTTCAAAAATATCATTAAATTCATGGTATTCATTTTTTTCAATAAAAGAATTATCTTTTTGTCTTAATTTTTGGAACAAATGTTGATGATATTCAAATATTCGTCTTAATTTTTTAAGCGAACGATTGTAACCAAGCAATTCTTCTAATAGAGCATCACAGGGATTTTCAAACATTTCATCTTCTATTTCTTCAAGTCGATTTTCTAAGCCTAAAACAATATTGGTATACCGATCTGTTATTTGTCGGAGTATCATATAAGCAACATGCGTTGAACCCTTTGAAAAATCAATATTACCGCTGTTGGCTTCTTTCCAAATTTTATCAATACTGACTGATTCAAGTACACGTCGAGTGACTAAAAAACGGTGTGAAACAAAAAAAGAAATGGGTAGAGTCCCAAAATTAATATCTGAAGATGTCTTATTAAGACCTGATAATAATAGAAAAAAATGCTTATTAAATGCCTCTAATTTAGGCGGATGCCGTTTACTTTGAGCATCTGAAATTGCTAAATCATGTAAGTTAAATGTCTTTTTAAATAAAGCTTTCTCATGAGCCAAGTTTTCATTGTCAAAGTCTGCCCAAATCCATACATCGGGATTATTTTCCCATTCTGATAATAATTGTTCATCACCCCAATGGGTTTCTTTTGTTTTTGAATTATATAACATTGTTCTAATCATGTTATGTTCCTATTTTTTATGTGTGATAACTCAGGAATAATGAATTTTCTTGATACGCTATTTTATGACTTATAACGGAGGAGTGCATTTTTTTCTAATGTTTTTTATAACACTTAAATCAATGTCTGTGATTTCATGGATTTTATTATCCTCAAATAAAGTAAGCATTTTTTGGACAATTTTTGCTTCAACCTTTGCCTCACCTCTAGCTTCGCCTCGTTCAAACGCAATTTCATAAGAAGGTAAGTTTTCTAATTTAATTTCAGATAGCATGTGTGCTTCCTCTTTAATTAAGTCTTTTAAATCCCTATTTTCAGAAAGTATTTCTAATGCTAGGAAACAGTCATTGTATTGAGTGATATTATCGGCG
>JAGLFC010000109.1 GCA_023144715.1 Gammaproteobacteria bacterium
TCTCGCAACAGAATCTATAAAAAAAAGAGAGAGTATGCATATTCTGGTCAGTAATGATGATGGCTACTTAGCAGAAGGCATTAATTGTTTAGTTGAACATTTAAGTCAAATTGCTCGTGTTACAGTGGTTGCTCCTCAAACTGACCGCAGTGGTGCTAGTAATTCATTAACACTGGATCGCCCTTTATTGCCTCAAACGGCCAATAATGGTTTTATTGCCATTAATGGGACACCTACTGATTGTGTTCATATTGCCCTTACGGCTCTACTAAAAGATGATCCACCTGATATTGTTGTTTCTGGTATTAATCATGGCCCTAATATGGGTGATGATATTCTTTATTCAGGAACAATAGCGGCTGCCACAGAAGGGCGTTTTCTAGGCTTACCTGCTATTGCTGTTTCTTTAGGGAGCTTTGAAGGACAACACTTTTCAACAGCTGCTCAAATTATTGTTAAAGTGATTCAACATCTAGAAATTGAGCCATTAGCCAGTGATAGTATTTTAAATATCAATGTACCTGATATTGAATACAAACAGATAAAATCTATTGAGATCACTCGCTTAGGTAAAAGACATAAACCTGATCCAGCCGTTGAGACAATTGATCCACGACAACGAAAAGTCTATTGGTTAGGTTCAATAGGTGATGAAGCGGATGCGGGACTAGGTACTGATTTTTATGCTCTGAATAATAATCAAGTCTCTATTACACCCATAAAAATTGATTTGACCCATTATGAATTGTTTGATTCATTACAACAATGGTCAAATACGTTATTTTAAACAAACATTAAAGGAAGTTTATTTTCATGAAATTATTTTCTAAACTCTATGATAAAGTCATGGTTTGGTCACGTCATCCTCATGCAGAACGTTATCTTATGGGGCTCAGTTTTGCAGAATCGTCTTTTTTTCCCATTCCTCCTGATGTAATGCTTGCACCAATGGCATTAGCAAAACCCAATAAAGCATTTCGTTTTGCTTTAGTGACAACATTAGCCTCTGTTGTGGGAGGTATATTAGGTTATGCGATTGGTGTCTGGTTTTTTGATTTAATTCAGCCTTTAGTTTCTGAAGGGGGACGTTGGGCACACCATTATCAATTGGCAAAAGAATGGTTTTCAGAGTGGGGATTTTGGGCTATTTTTATCGCTGGATTTTCACCCATACCCTATAAAGTCTTTACGATTACCGCAGGTACGATAGGAATGGCTTTTTTACCTTTTGTGATTGCTTCAGCTATTGGCAGGGGTTCTCGTTTTTTTCTAGTGGCGAGTTTAATGAAATGGGGAGGTAAGGATATGGAACTTAAACTTAAAAAATATGTCGATATATTAGGTTGGCTGTTCATAGCAATTGGGGTAATTATCTATATTATTTATAAGATTTAAGCGTACACTATTAAGCGTATTATGTTGGCTAAACCATTGGATAAAATAAAAATTTTTTTATTACTGTTATTGATACTATTTATAACAGGTTGTAGTACCTTTTATGCACCTGTTGAAAATAAAAAAGAGGGAGCTTCATCTAAAAAAAACCTGCCTCTATCGTATCAAGTTAAAAAAGGAGATACGCTGTATTCAATTGCTTGGAAATACAGTTTGAATTATAAAAATATTGCTGTCAAAAATAATATTAAATCACCTTATACCATTTATATTGGGCAAACAATCTATTTTAGTCAGCAACAAGAAAACAATAAGAAAAAATTGGTAACGGCAAAACAATCAACAAAATCAACTAAAAAATTATCTAAAAAAAATAAAAAGTCTAAATCTTCAACGAATGTTGCTTATAAAGGATCCAATAAATTATCTTGGGTGTGGCCAATAAAAGGTCAAGTCATTCAAACATTTAATTTAAAAAAAGATAAGAAGGGCATTGATATTAGTGCACCCAAAGGGGAACTGGTTAAAGCCGCTGAAGCAGGTAAAGTGGTCTATAGTGGAGAAGGTTTATTGGGTTATGGTTTGCTGATTATTATTAATCATAATGAACATTTTTTAAGTGCTTATGCCCATAATCAAGCATTACTTGTTCATGAAGGACAAATTGTCAAGAAAGGACAAGATATTGCACAGCTTGGGCGTTCTGGAACAAACCGTTACAAGTTACATTTTGAAATTCGTAAAAATGGGGTGCCGATTAATCCTATGAATTATTTACCACATTAATTCATGTATTATTATCGTTAGTGATTAAAAATAAAAAAAAGGGGGAAATTATATGGATTCTAAAGAACAATATTCTGGGGCAATTGATTCTTGTTCAGATGAGATCATTGATGTATTTGATTCAAGTACCGCGATAAAGAAAACGCAAGTAGCCAGAAAAACAATGATAAAAAATGGCGTTAAAGACAGTAAAATTAAAGAAACATCAAAACGCAGAAATTCCATTTTAAAAGGGGACATGGATGCCACTCGACTTTACTTAAATGAAATTGGATTTGCGACCTTATTAACCGCTGAAGAAGAAGTTAAATATTCTAAAATGGCTCAACAAGGCATTGAAGAAGGTCGTAAACAAATGATTGAGTGCAATCTTCGTTTGGTGGTAAAAATTTCACGCCGTTATCTTAACCGAGGTTTACCATTGCTTGATTTAATTGAAGAAGGCAATATGGGGCTTATTCATGCTGTCGAGAAATTTGATCCTGATCGTGGTTTTCGTTTTTCAACGTATGCAACTTGGTGGATTAGACAAACCATAGAACGTGGTTTAATGAATCAAACACGTACAATTCGCTTACCTATCCACATTGTTAAAGAAATTAATGTTTATTTAAAAGCGGCTAGACAATTAACCCAAAAATTGGATCATGAACCTACTCCAGAGGACATTGCAGAATTACTGGATAGACCCATCAAAGATGTTCAAAAAATGCTCAAAGCCAATGAAAAGGTTACGTCTATTGATGTGCCTATGGGTAATGAGAATGATCGCCCCTTATTAGATTCAATTCCTGATGAAGCTAATCATGATCCTTTTTCTTTTTTGCAAAATGAAGATATAAGAGATAATCTTGATTCTTGGATGTTACAACTCAATGATAAACAACGTGAAGTGGTGAATCGTCGCTTTGGTTTGCATGGCTATCATATTGAAACGCTTGAAGAAGTCGGACAGGAAATAGGCGTCACTCGTGAACGAGTCAGACAAATTCAACTTGAAGCATTAAAACGATTGAGAATTATTCTTGAAAAAGAAGGGCATAGTTGTGAAACGTTACTCAATAATTAGAGTATTTTGAATCATTAATCATCTACTTTATTATTAAGGAAAATGGTGGGCCTGGACAGACTCGAACTGTCGACCTGCCGATTATGAGTCGGATG
>JAGLFC010000011.1 GCA_023144715.1 Gammaproteobacteria bacterium
ACCACAGGAATATTTTGATCTTCAATTAAACCACCTGCTGCGGCAATCCAACCTGCATGGCGACCCATCACTTCAAGTACAAATATCTTGGTTGACGTTTTTGCCATTGAGCGCACATCAAAACTTGCTTCTAAAGCTGAAACAGCAATATATTTTGCAACTGAACCAAAACCAGGGCAGTTATCGGTAATAGGCAGATCATTATCAACCGTTTTAGGTACGTGAACCGCTTGAATAGGATAGCCCATTTTTTCAGATAATTGTGAGACTTTATGACACGTATCCGCAGAGTCACCACCACCATTGTAGAAGAAGTAACCAATATCGTGTGCTTTAAAGACTTCAATTAAACGTTCATATTCAGCCTTACTTTCTTCAAGACCTTTCAGCTTAAAGCGACAAGAACCAAAACCACCTGAAGGGGTATGAAGCAATGCGGCAATATCTTCATCAGATTCAAGATTCGTATCAATTAAATCTTCTGTTAATGCACCAATAATGCCATTACGACCGGCATAAACTGTACCAATTTTATCGCTATGCTTACGTGCTGTTTGAATAACACCACAGGCTGAAGCATTAATTACTGCTGTAACACCACCAGACTGGGCATAAAATGCGTTCTTCTTTGTCATATTAACTCCAAAAATTATAAAACGATTGAATTAAAAAGCCTCAAATTAATGTAAGGCTACAATGAATTTTTATCACTTTGCTGAGCTTGACCTCTTTCGAGATCAGCATGAACTTGTAATACAGTAACAGTACAGTCGAGTACATTATCAAAGGTGGGTACTGAAGTCCCATATTGATCACGCCCTTTGTAATAAAATTGAGTTTTGTAGGTAGAGCGACCTATTTTAAAAATAACAAAATTACTCTGTTTATATTCCCAAAATAATGCTGGGCAGGTTGATAGATTTCTATCAGCGGAACGCAGACGTACATCAACATCCGCAAATTGCAATTCTGTCTTATCTTTGCCCCAACGCTCATCTAATGTTTGTTGTACTGTCCAGACATCTGTTTCTGAAAAATCTTTAATTTTTATATTTGCTTTGGTAGCCATCTTTTTTACACCAAGAGTAAACCCTATTTAAACGAAAGTTGAATGAGAGATTAATGAACAGTCTTGGTGTTATCATCACCCACTGAAAAATTTTGTGTCACACCTGTTTTAAGCTCTTCTGCTGTGGCATCACGTACATCACCCACGGTGACAATAAATTTAATGGTTTGTCCTGCTAATGGGTGATTACCATCAATAGTAAGCTGACCATTTTCTATTTTTGATACGGTAAATTTTTTGGTTGCACCACTTTCATTTTGCATCTCAACTTCAGCACCAATTTGATGAAATTGAGGGGGTACATTTGCTAAATCATCCGTCACAATCAAATTAGGATCGCTCGGACCAAAGCCTTCATATTGGCTTAATGAGACTTCGATTTTCTCACCTTTTTTTTGCCCTTCCAATGCGGATTCAATTTTTGGAAATAAACCACTATTACGTCCATGAATATATTTTACGGGTATATCAACACGTTCTTTAATTTCACCTTGAGCATCAAGGATAGCATAGGTCAGTTCAACGTATTTATCTTTTGTTATCAATTCAGATGACATTATTTTTCTCAACTTTACTTTTGTACAGATGACTTTTTTTGCTTAATTTTTTCTGTATATTTTATTTCAAACGCTGTATTCTATCAATAGTGCATACAAAAAGCTATGTCACACAGCAAAACTCAGTGACTTAAATTTTTCTATGTTTTTATTCAATAACCGCTTCATTGGCTTGTTGGATTGCTTTTAAACGACTGATAAGAACATGCCAGTCTACCTGCTTTTGAAATCCCATCACATCAATTCTAGGAATACCTCCCCCCTTCACGATGTAATAACTATCACCTTTTTTTTCAACACCCGACATTTGGCAAATTTGATCGTTTAAAATACAACTTAACCCTATTTTATCATAACGAAAAGTTTCAAAAAAACGTAAAAAACTACGAGATAATAAACCAGAAGCCCCTCCAAGACTGGAAAGATTATCAATAGCTCTTTGGCTGATTTGATGACGGCTTTTATCATTTTTTGGGGTGCGAATATAGGCATCAAAGGCAATAAGTTGCCAAGCATTGAGTTCTAATTGTGTTAATTTTCCTTCAATTCTGCCCTGAATTTCACCAAAATCATAGGTTTTTGTTAATGATTTAAGGTCTAAATTATTTAAATCAATATTAGCAGATAGCTGTGCATAACTCTCTAGTGGATCAAGAATCGCAAGGTCTTTAATAATAATGTGTCCATCAAAAACTTGCAACATCATTGCTCCTCCCATTTTAAGATTTTTTTCATTATAAGTAATAGCAGGAATAACCGCTGACAAACTACCCTCTAACACAGGCCAATTAAAATGTTGAGAAAGTAATTTTAAGGAAATAGGTTTGATAAAACCCTCTATCGTTAATGTAAAAGATTCATTCGATGACTGCGGTATTATTGCATCAATATCAAGATGATTAATATGTAAAGCACCATCAAATAATGCAATGTCCACTTCTTTTTCTAAAAAAAGTTGATTATGATGAGTGCTAAAATCAAGGGTAACAGGACTCAGTGGTAATTGATTTAACGTTAATTGTTGCCATGATAATTGGCTTTTGGTCACAGGATTTTTATTTTGTTCACTATTATTCCAATAAACATCCCCTGTTAACTCTGTTAATGAAAATTGTTTATTTATGGTATCCATGACTGATATTTTATCAAGATGTACAGCACACCTCATTTTGTTATTATATTTAACAAGCTGACCACGCATTTTACCACTCATTTCCAAGCCTTCATAATCACTATCAGAAACTATATTACTGATATAAAGTTGATTTAATTTGGCTAAATCCATGAAATTAAAGTGTATATCCATTTTTTGAATTGAATCCAATTTTTTTAAGGCAATATTGCCCTTTGATTGTATATTAAATAATTGTTTTGAATGTAAATTCAGATCAGATAGCAAAATATTTTTTTGTTGTACATGATAAGTCAATTGAGCGGATAGTTTTTCTTGCCCTGTGGGCACAATATAAAGGTCATTTTGAAAAATTTCACCGTGTATATGATTCATATTTATCTGAACATTAAATTGTTCAGAGGGCAACAATGGGTTTCTTTTTTGTGATTTTTGCTTGATATGAACCGCTATATTCAAAGCAATATTGTCACCCATATTATCATCATATTGATAGCGGACATCATTAAATTGAGCAGTAATACGAGCTGATTTTAACCATAGATTAGAATTTTTTTGTGATGAAATTATTCCTGATGATTGAATAGTAAAATTAACTTTTCCTGAAGTATTATCCAATAATTCTAGATTATAGTGACTTTTTTCAAAAATATAATAGTGCAGATAAGGTTTAAAAGCATCCATATTAAGATTAACCGCAGTCATTTCAAAGTGCCATACAGGTTCTTTTAACTGTATATTAAATGCTATTGTCCCCTGTCCTATTTTTAAGTGATGAAAGGTCAATTGTAGTTCAGTATTTAAGGCATCATAACTGAATGAAAAATTAATGAATTGTTCTTTAGGATCTGATACATGATTAAATTTTAAATTCCCTTTTTTACAGGTTATTTTTTGATCATAAATGGAAAGATCATGGCAATTTATACGCAGTTGAGTGATCCTTTGATAAGGCTTAGGCAAGTCTAAATGACTGAGATCAATTGTAAAACTCATAGGATTTGACTGTATATCCATATTGAGCATTAAATTTTTTAAGTGTAATAATTGAATCAGTTTAGATGTTTTAATAGCAGGATCGGATAAAGACTGTATGAGAAGTTGTTCTAAGGAAAGTTGTATCGTATTGATCGCATAAGACACTGAACTAAAAATCAGACAAAGTAAAAAACTTATTTCAAGAAAAAAAATGTGCCTTGCTGATTTTATAGGACGCATTATTTTAGGCTGGAAAAACACCTGTTGATAGGTATCGATCTCCCCGATCACAAATAATCACTACAATAGTTGCATTGTCTACTTGTTTGGATAATTTCAATGCTGCGGCTACCGCACCACCTGATGAAACACCCGCAAAGATGCCTTCTTGAGACGCTAATAAACGAACCGTGGTTTCTGCTTCTTCTTGACTTACATCTAATAATTGATCGACTTCATTTGCATGATAAATTTTAGGCAGATATTCTTCTGACCAGCGACGAATACCGGGTACTTGAGCCCCTTCCTCTGGTTGTACACCCACAATTTCTATCTCTGAATTTTTTTCTTTTAAATAACGTGCTGTCCCCATAATCGTACCTGTTGTACCCATAGCACTGACAAAATGAGTAATTTCTCCCCCTGTATCCTTCCAAATTTCAGGTCCAGTACTCAAATAATGAGCAATAGGGTTATCTTCATTAGAAAACTGATCTAAGACAATGCCCTCCCCTTTTTCTTGCATCTGTCTGGATAAATCAATGGCTCCTTCCATACTGTCTTGAGCAGGTGTTAATAAAATTTCTGCACCAAACGCTTTCATTACACCACGACGTTCTTCACTCATATTATCAGGCATAATCAGAATCATTTTATAACCCTTGATCGCCGCCGCCATTGCTAAAGCAATACCTGTATTACCACTAGTGGCTTCAATGAGTGTATCACCGGGTGTAATATCACCTCGTTGTTCTGCCCTTTGAATCATACTTAATGCTGGGCGATCTTTGACAGAACCTGCTGGATTATTACCTTCTAACTTCACTAAAATATGATTATGAGTGTCTCCTGCAAGACGTTGTAGTTTCACAAGAGGTGTATGACCGACAAATTGTTCAATAGATGGATAGTTCATGCTTTTCCTATCGTATAAAAAGGCTCATATTAAATAAAATTCCCTATAACATATTACAGGGTACCTATTAATTGTACTGCTGATCAGAAATTTAGTAAATGATAGGTCGAGTAAGAGATAAGTATTAATGATTATAAAACAGTCGATAAATCACAGGAATCAATACTAAGCTCACCAACATAGAAAAACTCAATCCCCAGACAATCACCACTGCTAAGGGTTGCAACATCTCAGCACCTTCTCCTAAACCAATAGATAGGGGTAACATGCCCACCACTGTGGTAATCGTTGTCATAAGAATAGGACGTAATCTTAAACGAGCTGCTTGAGCAATGGCTTGATTCAATAATGCACCTGCTTTGCGTTCAATCTCAATTTGTTCAACTAAAACAATGGCATTATTGACCACAATACCAGAAAGCATAATTAAGCCTAACCAAACAGGCATAGAGACAGGCAATTCTCGAAAATAAAGACCTGCTGCCACCCCAATTAACATAAAGGGAATGCCTAATAATATAATAAAAGGATTTTTTAAAGATTCATATTGTACGGCCATGACGACAAAGACTAAAAAAATGGCCAAAGCAAATAATATCATGCTCATATCTCTGCCTTCTTTAATGGTTTTATTGCCACTGCCATCATAAAGAAAATAACCTTCGGGCACAGTAAAGTCTTTTAATTGTTGTTCTATATCATTCATGACCTGAGCCAAATCATCATCGTTTATTAAACTGGCGGTCACTTCAACAATACGCTGTTGGTTATCTCGTTCTATCACTGATGGAGATGCCGAAAATTCTAAACGAGCCACTTCATTGAGATAAATGGGCTGACCATTATGATGCTTGATTAAAATATGTTTTAAATCATCATTAGAAATAATACTGGAACGAGACAAACGCAAACGAATATTATAATCTCGATCCCCTTCAATATAATCAGAGACGACTATTCCATCAAGAGCCACTTTTAAAGCATAGCCAATATCACTGGCCTTAATACCCAGATCAGCAGCCCGTTGACGCAAGACTTTTAATTTCAGTTCTTTATGATTTTCTTCATACGTTTGTTGAAGATTACGTAAGCCATCCACAGTATTCAGTTGTTCAATAAGTTTATTGCCAATGGTATTGAGTGTGTGCAGATTTTCACCTTGTACACGAATACTGATCTTTTCATCACTTTTACCCAATCGAACACCTCGAACACCTCGCACAAATAACCGTGTTTTAATACCGATTAATTGCAATTCATTGATTTTAGATTTAATCTGTGAAATCCATTGTTGTGAGCTGATATTTCTGTGTGAACTGGGTATCAGCTGAATTTTTATCGAACTGGAATTACTGCTTTCTCGTTGTGAGCGACCATAGACACTGCCACCAATGGTACTAAAAACAGTGGCAACCTCTTTTTCTGATAATAAAAGCGTTTCAATACGATCCACTACCTGATTCATTTCATTAAGACGCATTCCCGGTTCACCAGAAATTCTCATATAGACACGCCCCTCATCAATTTGAGGTAAGAATATTTGTTTTTCATTGATAATATGTTGCACACTGAACAATAAAGCAGGCAATAAAATAATAAAGGGTAGCCAACCATGCTGGATAATAAAGCGGATAAATGCTTCATACACATTGGCAAAACCAATAAAAATTTTATAATGTGTTTTTTGGGTACTGGGTTTTAAGCGAGCGGCAAGACTCGGTACAATGGTAAGTGATACCAATAGAGAAGAGATAATCGCAGCCGATATGGTAATGATTAATTCTTTAAATAATAATCCCACTAAGCCACTCATAAATAAAAAAGGGAGTACTGCTACAAGATTAGTCGTAGTAGACGCTACAATTGCACTATTGACTTCATTGGCTGCTTGCAAAGCGGAATTTAAGGGAGTATTTTTATTGCTTTGCACCGATAATGATTGATGACGGGAAATATTTTCAAGCATTACGATGGTACTGTCCACTAACATACCAATGCCCAAGGCAAGCCCGCCCAGTGTCATAATATTTAAGGTCAGTCCACTGATTTCCATAATAATAAAGGTAAACATAATCGCCAAAGGAATGGCACTGCCAATAATTAAAGTACGACGTATATCCCCTAGAAAAAAATAAACCACTAACATGGCTAAAAATGCACCACTCAATGCTGCTCGTGTGGCATTACTCAGTGCATGTTTAATAAAAATAGCTTGATCATCCACAGCCGTAATCTGTATATCATCAGGAATAAGCTGTTGTGTTTTTAATTGTTCAATACGTTGTTTAACGGCATCCACTACCGCCACAGTATTGGCTTGCGGTTGTTTTTGTATGGATAATTTCACACCTTCTAAACCATTAAGACGAATACTGACTCGCTCATCCTCGTGTGTATCAACAATATCAGCCACTTCATTAAGAGTGGCAATATGATCAATGGATTGATTAGAATCGTTCATAAGGGGTAATTGAGCCAATTCTTCAAGTGATTCAAAACGGGCTTCAGTGCGTGTACTGAGTTCATCGTATTCAGTATAAATTCGACCTGCGGCAATATCTTGATTTTCATCATCAATCAGATCATCTAAATCATTAAAATTGAGTTGGTGTTTGATTAGACGTTGTTGATCAACAATGACTTGAATTTCACGAACCAATCCACCACCTAATTCAGTTGAGGCAACACCCGGAAGATTAATAAACCATTTACTCAGTTGATAATCGGCATAACTTCTAAGAGCCAGAGGATTTTTTTGGTTGGAACTCACAATAAATTCAATAATCGGGATTTGTGAGGGATCACGTTTATAAATAGTCGGTGGTTCAATGCTATCAGGTAAAAATCGTTTGGCTCGATCAAGACGATTACTGGCATCACGTAAAGCCACATTAATATCCGTACCATAAGGAAAGCTTAAATCAACGGAACTTCGGCTTTCTGTGGTGCGTGATTGTATTGCAATAGCCCCTTCGGTAATGGCTAATTGTTCTTCTAATTGACGAGTGATTTTATCTTCCATAATAGAAGCAGGTACACCGCTGTCTACCACTCTTACTCGTACATCAGGGTAAATAATATCAGGCAGTAAGTTAACCCCCAGACGTTGTAGCATAAATAGCCCTAATACCACAAATGCTAAGGCGATCATATTGACCCCAATAGGATGTTGGATGGCCCAAGCGGCAATATTATGGTTAGATTGTTTTCTTTTCAACATTATAATGGTATTTTAGTCTGCCTTTGTATTTAAAATGTTCACTTTTTTACCTGATCGAAGTCCAAATAAACCTTTTTGAACAATCATATCATTAATATTCAATCCTTCTAAAATTTCCATCTGTTGTGCGTATTTTTTACCTGTAATAATATTGGTACGTTGTATGGTCATATCATTATTAACTACAAACACATAAGCACCTTGCTGATCATAGCGAATGCCCGATAAAGGGATCACTAAAACATTTTCTTTGGCCGTTAAAAGATGAATACGAGCCAGTTGACCCGGTTTTGCTCCTTCTGGAACAGGTGTGAGTTTTAGTTCGACGATTCCCTTACGTGTTTGAGCATTAATTTCAGGAAAAATACGTTCAATTTCCCCAGACCATGTCTGTTTGCCTAAGGCATCAATTTGATAATGAATGGTATCTCCAATCTTTATTTGACTGATATGAAGTTCGGATAAAGACAGTGTCATCTTGAGGTTAGAAATATCAATCAGGCTCATAAAATGGGTATGCAAGGGCAACACATCACCTGATTCAACCAATCGTTCACTGATCACCCCTTGCCATGGTGCTTTAATACGAGTATAACTTAAACGTTTTTGTTGTAAATTATAGTCTGATTGATCCAAACGTATCTTGGTATTGGCTCGTTCTAATAATTCTTTAGAAGTGAGATTATTTTTAGCTAATTTTTGTAACCGACCGTAATCAATTTGTGCTTGTTTGAGCGTTGCGTGGGCTTTATTGTAGTCCGCTTTAATAATGGTATCGTCTAATTGTGCTAATAAATCACCTGCTTGCACACTATCCCCTTGGTAATAAGGCAATTTGAGTAACATACCCGGTGCTTGATTATACACATGAATCGTACGTCGTGGCTGTAATGTACCTGTTAATGTCAGTGTATGATTTAATAATTGCATCTCAGCTTGAGCCACTTCCACCACAGGCAATGAGCGAGCAGAACGTTTTTTTTCTGCAATAGGCGCGTCACAAGCACTGTTCATAGCAGTGAATACGATGAGCAAAAAAACAGTTAAGTATCGGTACTGAGCAATATTATATTTCTGAAAACGGAGCATAGCCACTTCCCATATTCATGGAACTTTTATTGGTATGATTTATTTTTATAGATTATATTATCGTGTCATTAAACTCAATATTTTTTAAAAATTCTGGTGTTCCTTTTAGATGTGAATTTTTATAATCATTAAGTAAAACAGTCGTAGCTTCTAGGGAAAAACATTCCAACAAACCATAATATAAGTAATCATACAATTTTCTTAAAGAAATTTGATGGGTCTTTCCTGAAAATTCATAAAGCCAATCACTGAAAATTAAAAAGCGTTCAAAAGGTTGATCGGCCAAGAGTACTTTTAGAGAGTGTTCAAAATGTTCTGAATTCGCAATTAATTCCCAATAACGTGCAAAACGAGTCACTCTTTGAAGCAATAAAAAATCAATACAATCCGTTGCTAAAATACTATAGGGAGCTGTAGTGGAAAATTTTAATTGATAAGTCTGTGTATGTCGAATAATAGGTGTTCCTCTAAGTC
>JAGLFC010000110.1 GCA_023144715.1 Gammaproteobacteria bacterium
TCTTTCATTTCAACTTCAGTGGCAGCACCCACTTTAATCACAGCAACACCGCCTGCTAATTTAGCCACACGCTCTTGAAGCTTTTCACGATCATAATCAGAAGAAGTTTCTTCTAATTGACGACGGATTTGTTCAACACGAGAATGAATATCTGCTTCTTGACCAGCACCATCAATAATGGTGGTATTTTCTTTGCTGACTTGTACGCGCTTGGCAGTACCGAGATCGTCTAAAGTAACGGCTTCAAGGTTCAGACCGACTTCTTCAGAAATAACGGTTGCACCTGTTAGAATGGCAATATCTTGTAACATTGCTTTACGGCGATCACCAAAACCCGGTGCTTTAACGGCTGTGACTTTCACGACACCACGCATATTATTGACCACTAAAGTGGCTAAGGCTTCACCTTCAATATCTTCAGCGATAATGAATAATGGTTTGCCTGATTTTGCAACGGCTTCTAATACTGGGAGTAAATCACGGATATTAGAGACTTTTTTATCGTGTAATAAAATATAAGGAGCATCCAGATCAGCGGTCATGCTGTCTTGATTATTAACGAAGTAAGGTGATAAGTAACCACGGTCAAACTGCATACCTTCAACGACATCCAGTTCATTATGAAGTGCTGTACCTTCTTCAACGGTAATCACGCCTTCTTTACCGACTTTTTCCATTGAGTCTGCAATAATTTGACCAATGCTTTCATCAGAGTTAGCTGAAATTGAACCCACTTGACCAATGGCAGCAGAGTCTGTACAAGGCTTTGCCATTTTTTCAATTTCGGCGACCGCAGCAATAACGGCTTTATCAATACCACGTTTTAAATCCATAGGATTCATGCCAGCAGCAACGGCTTTTAAACCTTCATTCAGGATAGATTGTGCTAACACAGTCGCAGTCGTTGTGCCATCTCCAGCCACATCAGAGGTTTGTGATGAAACTTCTTTCACCATCTGTGCGCCCATATTTTCAAATTTATTTTCTAATTCGATTTCTTTGGCAACAGACACACCATCTTTAGTGATGGTCGGTGCACCGAAGGCTTTATCTAAAACAACGTTACGACCTTTAGGGCCTAGGGTAACTTTAACGGCATTCGCTAGAGTATTAACTCCAGAAACCATAAGATGACGTGCGTCATCTCCAAATTTTACATCTTTAGCTGGCATATTCTTATAATCTCAATTATTCTATTTATTAATAGGAATCACGTTTATTTAACAGTGTTTAGTATTTGTTATTCAACAACTGCTAATACATCTTCTTCTTTCATTATCAGTAAGGTTTCATCACCGACTTTGACTTCACTACCTGAGTACTTACCAAAAATAACTTTATCGCCACTTTTGACTTCCATAGCGATTAAATTACCATTACTAGCAGTACGACCATTACCCACAGCAATGACTTCACCTTCAGAAGGCTTTTCAGTTGCAGAATCAGGGATATAAATACCACCAGCAGTTTTTGTTTCTTCTTCAATGCGACGCACAACAAGGCGATCACCTAATGGACGAATATTCACGTTAACATTTCTCCGTAATAGTGTAAAAAAATTAATTATTTTTATAAAATGAGTTTATATCAATAATTAAATAGTGTGTTAATGACTGTTAAATTTGGGACATGGGTATTTTTTTCAAGTATTAACCTGTAAAAAATAGCTTTATTTTGCAACAAATGAATTCAGATTCTAGTATTAATGATTGTTATGACTTGAATCCACTGACCCTTCAATAATGTGTTGATGTTTTAAACGTGATTGATTACGTTCATGTTGCTCTTCAGGTGTGAGGTCTTCATATTCTCCCTCAATGTAATCACCAGAATTACCTTGTGCATTTTTCATGCTAATATTGCCTTTTAGTCCCCGACTATTTAAAAAGGCAGAGGCTAACCATGAACGTAAAGGAGGAATGAGTAATAAAAATCCAATGGTATCGGTAAAAAATCCAGGTATCAATAAGCATAAAGCAGAAAATAATAACATGATACCTTCAAATATTTCTTTAGCAGGGGCAATACCTTGGTTTATAGAGGCTTGTGCTTTTTGTAAGGTTGAAAAGCCTTGAATACGAATTAAAGTCACCCCTAATATTGCGGTCAATAAAACCGCTAATATTGTAGGCAATGCTCCAATAACACCACCCACCTCAATAAGTAGATAAATTTCAATTAAGGGTACTCCGATAAACAAAACAAGAAATAAAGGTAAAATAGGCATAAGGTTCTCAAAAAATAGTCACAATTAAAATTTAATTAAATAAATGAACAAGTTGCTAATACTTTGCCCATCACTTAAAATTTCGGGCGTTTCAATTAATCTAATCTGTCTAATAATGGGGCAAAGGATCACTTTTTTCAAATGAAAAAAAATAATATAAGCAAGCCAGTCATTTATCAGCTACTTATTTGTGCGTGTCCTGATGAAGAGATTGCAATTAATATCGCTGAAAATATTGTTGCTCAAAAACTGGCCGCCAGTGCCAATATTTTACCAGCAGTTTATAGCGTTTATCAATATCAGGATAATGTTGAATCAGCAAAAGAAAATCTAATTTTAATTAAAACCATTAAAAAAAATTATCGTGCTTTAGAGCAGGTTATTTGTAATCTACACCCTTATGAAATACCTGAAATTATCGCCATAGATATTAATAATGGTTTACCTGAGTATCTTAAATGGATTAGAGGCAGTATCAATTTATAAGGATACTGTTCTTAATTGAGCCTCTGAATTATCACGTTACTTTAGAAGTGAATAAATAGTTATGTCAATGGCAGATAGTCTGTACTTGGTAAGCTTTACGAATGATTATGTTTCAAGTATAGTCTTGAGTCATAAGTTAAGTGAAATGAGAATGCTGAGGTGTTATAGTTTTTCTTAAAAAAATAGACAGCACTCGACATTAACAAAAGACCTGAAAGAAAATAAGAGTGATTCAGGTCTTAACCCATAATACAATAATAAAATAACCGTGGACTGATAATGATATTAAAGCACTTTTTTTTATTTTTAATTTTATTTTCTAACGTTTTTAATCATGCTTTTGCTGAACAAGATTTTTTACCACCCGAACAAGCTTTTACGATACAACCGACAAAGGTTATGACCACAGCAGAGGGTAATGCCGTAATAGTATCATGGAAAGTAGCTAAAGGGTATTATGTCTATCGCGATAAAGTTAAATTTACCAGTAATGATGAAACATTAACTTTAGGTGATATTAAATTATCAGCCAGTGAAAGCAAAAATGATCCTTTTTTTGGTCAGATAGAAATCTTTAAAAAAGAATTCAGTGCCACTATTCCTTTTAGCTCCAATAAAAAAGAAGGTGAATTGCTTTTCTTAACGGCTAAATCACAAGGATGTGCAGAGGCTGGAATTTGCTATCCCCCCCTTAAACAAAGTGTTTCCTTTACACAAAAAAAGACCGCTAATATTGAGACACAAGCCATTTCAACAGACAATAATGCCCTTGATAATTTAACTCAACTGGGTAATTTAGGTGCTAATAATTCCATTCAAGAAGATGAAGTGTTGAGTAATGATGATGCTTTTAAATTATTATTATCTCTTAATAAAGACAATCAACTCTCCGCTATCTGGTCAATTGCCGAGAATCATTATCTTTATAAAAATAAAGTTAAATTTGAATTAATTGAAGGTAATGGCTTTACACTTGTGCAACCTAAACTGCCTAAAGGTAAGGCAAAACATGATGAATATTTAGGAGATTATGAGGCATATTATCGTGATTTAAATGTGATTCTCCCAATTATAGGTTCAGGTGATAAAAGTAAACCGCTTGCTGTAAAAGTCAGTTATCAAGGTTGTTCAGAAGCAGGTATTTGTTATCCTAAAGTGACTAAAAATATTGAACTGGATATTTCAACGACCAACTCTAATAATGCCGTGACCACTCTCAGTAACACCGTTTTAGAAACAACCAATAAGACTGAGGAACTACAATCAGAACAAGATGCTCTAGCAGGTTTGCTCAGTTCTGATAATACTTTTATTGCCCTTTTGACCTTTTTTATTATTGGTCTAGGGCTTGCATTTACACCCTGTGTGTTTCCTATGATTCCAATTCTCTCTGGTATTATTGCAGGTCAGGGTGATAAAGCCAGTAGTAGTGCTTTTGTCATGTCTGTAGTGTATGTACTCTCTATGGCAGTGGTGTATACTTTGGTGGGTGTTGTGGCAGGTCTCTCAGGTAATAACATTCAAATTCTCTTCCAAAATCCTTGGGTATTAGGAAGCTTTTCACTGATTTTTGTTTTATTAGCATTCTCCATGTTCGGTTTTTATGAATTACAATTACCCTCATCTTTACAGTCCAAAATATCTGAACTGAGTAATAAGCAAGAAGGCGGTACATTAATTGGTGTTGCCATTATGGGTGTATTGTCTGCATTGATTGTTGGACCTTGTATGGCACCACCATTAATGGGAATTTTATTATTTATCAGTCAAACAGGTGATCCCATTCTAGGCGGAAGTGCTTTATTTGTCATGAGCCTCGGTATGGGAATTCCCTTAGTGGTTATTGGTACCTCAGCAGGTAAGTTGATGCCCAGAGCAGGTATGTGGATGAATACCGTCAAAGCTGTCTTTGGTGTTGCTATGTTAGCCATTGCTATTTGGATGCTTGAAAGAGTTTTACCTGCGACGGTAATTATGTGGTTATGGGCCTTACTGATCTTTACCTCAGGTGTTTACATGGGAGCGTTAACACCTATTAAAGACAAGGCTTCAGGTTGGTCTTTATTATGGAAATCTTTAGGCTTAATCTTAATGTTATACGCGAGTGTATTAATCATTGGAGCTTCTTCAGGTCATACTGATTATTTACAACCACTGAAAGGTCATACAAGCTCTGTATCAACATCTAATACTGTGGCACAGCATATTAACTTTGAAAAAATTAAATCATTGGCTGATTTAAAGAAAAAATTAGCCATCGCTCAAGATAATAATCAGCCTGTTATGTTGGATTTTTATGCCGATTGGTGTACTTATTGTAAAAGTCTTGAAAATACCACGTTTAAAGATCCCGAGGTACTATCATCCTTGGATAATTTTATAGTGTTACAAGCAGATGTCACTGATATGGACAAGAGTGATGATGAATTGTTAAAATCATTCCAAATTCCGGCACCCCCTGCGATTTTATTTTTTATGCCTGGTGCTGATGAAGCTCGTAATTTTCGTGTCGTAGGTTATAAAAATGGTGCCGACTTTGCCCAACATATACAGTCTTTTTCTTTAAAAGGTCAAAATAAATAATAATGAAAATTGCTCTTTCAACAATCACTATTCTAGCAATCAGTATTTTATTATGGTTGACCTTTGGCGCGAATAGTAACAATGATCGTTCAGAAATGATTAATAAAACACATTCAAGCCAACCAAAAAATTTTTCACTGCCTGATTTGAATGGTGAACAACAAGAATTCTCTCAATGGAAAGGAAAGGTTATTTTACTAAATTTTTGGGCAACTTGGTGTCCACCGTGTCGTCGAGAAATGCCTGATTTTATTGAAGTCTATGAGCAATATAAGGATAAAAATTTTATTATTATTGGTGTAGGTACTGATAATCCAAAAAAAGTGGCTGATTTTGTGAAAAAATTAGGGGTTACTTATCCTATTTTAGTGGGTGATCGTAAAGCGATGCAGGTGTCTTATCAATATGGTAATCATGGTGGTGCATTGCCTTATAGCGTCATCATTGATAAATATGGTGTTATTCGCTATCGTGCTGGAGGCTTAATTTCCAAACAAAAACTCATTCAAGAAATAACACCTTTGATGTAAAAAAAATTTTAGATAAAAATTAAGAATGCAATGAATGCTGATTAACCTGTATTAAATAATAGCTCAGTTGACCTGCTTTTTTTTCTTTTGCAACAGTCCAATGTTTAGGTAAATTTGGTAATGATGTATTTTTTTCAAGCTCAATATAAATACTGGCTTTATCGGATAAACAATTGGACTGCTCTAATAGTCCACAAAAAAGAGAAATCAGTTGTTTATTAAAAGGTGGGTCAAGAAAAACAATATCAAATGTTTGACTCAATTTATCGCCATTAAATGAGTTAAGATAATTTTCGGCATCCATTTGTAAAATTTGGGCTTTATGGGTGTTTAATAATGTAAGATTGCTTTTAATCATCTGAATCGCGTATGGATTTTTATCAATCATAACAACATTATCAGCATTACGAGATAAGGCTTCAAAGCCAAGTGCACCACTGCCTGTAAACAGGTCTAGGCAGTTTGCACCCGCTATGTCATTTTGTAACCAATTAAATAAGGTTTCACGAACCCGATCCAGTGTGGGGCGTAGACCCTCACCATCAGCAAAACTGAGTTTTCGTCCACGCCATTGACCACCGATAATACGCAGTTGATTAACTTTTTTTTTATTTTTTATCTTTTTCAACGTCAGGGCCTACAACGATTGTTACCATAGTGTTAGGATTTATACGGCGTTTAAAAGTATCTTTAATGGTTTCCAAAGTAACGGCTTCAATCTTGGCGTTATATTGTTCTAAATAATTCAGTGGTAAATTATAAAAACCAATTATTGCTAAATTGGTGACAATATCTTTATTACTGGTCTGACGCAGAGGAAAACTCCCTGTAATATTAAGTTGAGCATCAAGCAGTTCTTCTTCAGTTGGGCCTTTCTCAATAAATTGTTTAATATTTTTTTCAACTAAATTAATCGCTTCTTCTGTTGAACTTTTCTTGGTGGTAAAGCTAAATTGATAAGGACCTTGAGCGTGCATGGGAACAAGATAGCTACCAATACTATAGGTAAGCCCTCGTTTAACACGTACTTCTTTCATCAGGCGAGAATTAAAACCACTCCCCCCGAGTATATGATTACCGACTAATAAGGCATAACGATCTGGATCGCCTCTTTTTAATACAGGCTGGCCAATGAGGACGGTTGTCTGTGTGGAAGGGTGATTTTCTCTGATCTCTATCGCTTGTTTATTTTGTTCAGCATTGGGTAATAATGCTACTTTTTCACCTGACGGCATGGATTGAGAAATTTGTTCAGCATATTGTTGAGCCTGTTCTTCACTCAAATCACCCACAATGGCTAAAACAACATTTTTTGCCACATAAAATTGTTTATAATAAGCCATTAAATCGGTTTGTTTAATGAGTGTTAAGCTATCACGATTACCACCTGGCAGTGTGCCATAAGGATGATCCTGATAGACAGATTCATAAAAAAATCGTGATGCTTTTTGGGAAGGTGTTTGATCCATATAATCTAAAGCAATGAACATACGTGCCACTTCTCTTTGTAGTGCTTCTTCAGGAAAGCTTGCTTTAGAAAGTACCTTCACAAATAAATTTAAAGCATCTGTGACTGTTTGTTGATAATTTAAAGTTCGGAGTTCAATAATAGCCATATCTCGATAACTACCATTACCGTATTGAACGCCTAGATCGGCAAATTGATCGGCAATTTGATTGGCACTTAATGTTTCTGTGCCTTCAAAAACTAAGCCATTGGTTAATTTTGCTAGACCCGCAAGTACTTGACCATCAGAGGTTTTAAAAGTACTGTCTCGTGCCGCTCCCGCATCAAAAATAAGACGAAAATCAATCATTGGCAAACTATTGGCCTGTTGATATAAGACCTTCATACCATTTTGAGTAAACCATTGCGTTATTTTTCCAGACGTTATCTTGTTTTGAACCGTTTGATGTTTATTGGTTACCTTTAACTCGGTTGCACTGATATTTATAGTCCCTATTAATAGGATAAATAGCAGTAATACTGTTTGTTTAAGTCTTTTTTTAAGCAGGAAAATCATTTTATTGTACCTGTTCGGGTGATTGTTCTAAGCTATTTTTAATGGGATCTAATGTAGCGATGGTTAATGTTTTTTCTATCATGTATTTTTGTGCTACTTGTTGTATTTGTTGAGCGGTAATATTTTTAATATGTTGAACATATTGGTTTTCTTGTTGCCAACCAATGCCAACCGTTTCTGCAATACCAATTTTCATTGCCTGATAAAACATAGAATCTTGTTCATAAACTGCTGAAGAAATAACCTGTGCTTTAACACGATTTAATTCTTCATCTGTTATTAAATTCTTTTTTATATCCTCTAATTGTTTTAGCAATGCCGTTTCTAATTGTTTATTAGTAGTGCCTTTGCTCGGAATACCGTCTAATAAAAATAAATCTTGTACCCGACTATTCATTGAATAACTTGCACCTGCGGAACTGGCAATTTTACTGCCTTTTACTAATCGCTTGCTAAAACGTGCACTATCACCACCATCGAGTATGCCTGCTAAAAGATCCAGTGCATAAGGTTCCCATTTTATGTCAGCAGTATTAATAACAGGGACTTTATAACCCATTACTAAATATGGTAATTTGGCTTCTAATGTCATTTCTATACGTTTACTGCCTTTTTGTTCTCGTTCAACCCTTGGTTTTATTGTTGCAATTTCAAAGGGTTTTAAATCCCCAAAATAATGTTCTGCTAAGGCAAACACTTCTTTTGGATTGACATCACCAACTACGACTATAGTGGCATTATTAGGGGCATAATAACGTTTATACCACTGACTTAAATCATCTACGGTCATATTTTTTAAATCATCCATCCAACCAATAATGGGGTTATGATAACCACTATTATCAAAGGCGGTGGCTTGGAATTGTTCATAAGTTAATGATTGTGGTTTATCGTCAGTACGCCAGCGACGTTCTTCCATAACGACCATGACTTCTTTTTCAAATTCTTTTTGAGGTAATAATAAGCCACGCATACGATCCGCTTCAAGTTCAAAGCTCACTTTTAGACGACTTTTTTCCAATTTTTGATAATAAGCGGTGTAATCCTTTGAGGTAAAGGCATTATCTTCTCCACCATTACGAGAGATAATTTTATTAAATTCACCTGTGGGGTATTTTGTAGTGCCTTTAAACATCATGTGTTCAAGTACATGTGACACACCTGTTGTCCCACCATTTTCATAACTTGAGCCTACTTTGTACCACACTTGAGAAATAACGACAGGTGCACGATGATCAGGTTTGACAATAACTTTTAAACCATTTTTTAAGGTATTTTCAGTAATATTAGATGATTTGGCTTGAATAGTTTGAATGAATAATATAAAAATACATAAATAAATGGATATAAGTTTTGGGGCAAATGCCTTGATTGAGTTTATTATCATTAGGTTATTCTCTTTAATTCCTTAATAGTTAAGATTAAAAGTATTGGTATAGTGATTAAAAATCTAGGATAATATCTCACTATTTTATTTTAATAGCTAGTATTTTTAACTGTAACCTTATGTAAGTTGAGATTATGTTTAGTTTTTTAAAAAGTAATAAAAAGAATAACGATACTGTTGTTGATGCTCAAGTTGATACGATTGTCGATGATGTTAATGAAGAAAAAGCCAGCACCAAAGGTTTATTAGGAAATTTAAAAGAGCGCCTGAGTAAAACCCGCAGTTCAATTTCAGAAGGTATTGGTAATGCCCTTTTAGGTAAAAAAGAAATTGATGAAAACTTGCTTGAAGAAATTGAAACACAATTGCTGATCTCTGATATGGGTATTGATGCCAGTACGGCAATTATTGAAAATCTAACCGATCGAATTTCGCGAAAACAATTATCAGATGCTGATTCTCTTTTTTTTGCACTTGAAGAGGAAATGAATAAACTCTTAGTCGCTGTTGATAAACCTCTTATCATTGATACCAGTAAAACACCCTATGTGATCCTTATGGTGGGTATTAATGGAGCAGGTAAAACAACCACAATTGGTAAGCTTGCCAAAAAATTTCAAAAAGAGGGGCATTCCGTGATGTTGGCAGCAGGTGATACCTTTCGAGCGGCAGCAGTTGAACAATTACAGGTGTGGGGTGAACGCAATGATATTCCTGTCATTGCCCAACATACTGGTGCTGATTCTGCTTCTGTTATTTTTGATGCGATTGAAGCAGGTAAAGCTCGTAAAATTGATATAGTGATTGCAGATACTGCGGGGCGTTTACATACTCAAGCAAATTTAATGGATGAACTTGCTAAGGTTAAGCGAGTGGCTTCCAAGCTTGATGAAAGCGCACCGCATGAAATAATGTTGGTGGTGGATGCTGGAACAGGACAAAATGCCTTAAATCAAGCCGAAGAATTTAATAAAGTGATGGGATTAAGTGGTATTACGGTGACTAAACTTGATGGTACGGCAAAGGGAGGTATTATCTTTGCCATTGCCAAAAAATTACAAATTCCTATTCGGTTTATTGGAGTTGGTGAAAGCATAGATGATTTACGCCCATTTAATAGTAAAGAATTTGTTAAGGCTCTGATTAGTTTGGATAAAAATGAGTCATGATTATATTTGATCAGGTGACTAAGCGTTATCGTGGAGGTAATGAAGCGTTGAGTAATGTTAATTTTCATTTGCAAGCAGGTGAAATGGCATTTTTAACAGGTCACTCAGGGGCAGGAAAAAGCACCTTATTAAAATTGATCGCTTTAATTGAACGTTCTTCTACGGGTAATATTATTATTGGTGGGAAAAATCTTAATAAAGTAGGACGACATACCTTGCCTTATTTACGTCGTAATATGGGCATTATTTTTCAAGATTATCAACTATTATATGATCGTACCGTCTTTGACAACGTGGCATTACCTTTGATTATTGGTGGTTTTTCTTCACGAGAAGTCAGTAAGCGTGTACGTGCTGCCTTAGATAAAGTAGGCTTATTACGCTTTGAAAAAAAGTATCCTATCACTCTTTCTGGTGGTGAACAGCAACGGATTAGTATTGCCCGAGCCGTCGTTAATAAACCTGCTTTATTATTGGCAGATGAACCCACAGGAAATCTTGATCCTGAGTTATCGCTTGAAATTATGGATCTGTTTTTAGAATTTAATCAAGTTGGTGTGACCGTTTTAATTGCCACTCATGATATTTCATTAATAAACAAATTAAATAAATCAATTATTCATTTGGAACATGGAAAAGTGTGTGCTCCTAAACAAATATCCAGTGACCTAAAAATGTTAGACGATAATCATGATGAGAGGATGGACGTTTGATAAGGTGTTTTTTATTGACAGGGATTAAAGTAAATGGATAAAGAAAATATTGACAGTGTGGTGCAATTACGTCAGTTAAGACCTCATTTTTCCACTCTTATTAAAGAATTTTTTATTCGTCATTTACAAGTTTTTTTCTATTCTTTAGGCTTATTAAGTCGTGCTCCTTTATCAACATTAATGACAGCAGCCGCATTGGGAATTGCTTTAGCCTTACCAACTGCTTTATATGTTATGTTGGATCATGCAAGTAAATTTACAGGTGATGTCAACAGTGTTAATCAAATATCTTTATTTATGAAAAAGGATACCTCCGAAGAGGAAATAAAGGCGATTCAAATACAACTGGATGATTATATAGGCATTGCAAAAGTAAAGTATATGAATCGTTTAGATGCCTTAGAAGAATTTCAAAATAATTCTGGTTTTGGTGATGCTTTAAAAGCACTGAAATATAATCCTTTACCCGATTTATTAATTGTCTATCCCAGTCTAGCATTTAGTGAACCACAGCAGATTAATCAATTATTAATTGAATTAAAAAAAATTAAACAAGTGGATATGGTGCAATTAGATGTTCAATGGTTACAGCGTCTTTATGCCATTATTCATATTGGACAAAGGGGAGTGCTTATTATTGGTGGACTTTTGGCGTTAGCAGTATTACTTATTATTGGTAATACCATACGTTTAGCCATTGAAAACAGACGCAGTGAAATTGTTGTTATGAAACTGATTGGCGGTACGGATAGCTTTATTCGTCGTCCTTTTCTTTATACAGGATTTTTATATGGTTTCTTGGGGAGTTTAATTGCAGTATTGTTGGTCAATTTAGCACTGATAATGATCACTAATCCATTGACGCACCTATCATCCTTATATAACAATCATTTATTTTCATTAGGTTTGATGGGCATTAAAGTCAGTACAACCTTAATATTGTCAGGTTGTATCTTGGGATGGTTAGGAGCGAGAGTTGCAGTAGGAAAACATCTCAAGGATATTCAGCCAAAATAAAAAAG
>JAGLFC010000111.1 GCA_023144715.1 Gammaproteobacteria bacterium
GCGTTATTTTCTAATTGTCTAATACGTTCAGCAGAAATATTATATTTACCAGCAAGCTCTTGTAAGGTTTGCTTATCGTCATTAAGCCAACGTTGTGACACAATATCACGACTGCGATCATCCAGTGTTGCTAAAGCAGAATGTAATAATTCAGATTGCATTTTTTTAATATCTGTTTTAATCACAGATTGCTCGGGTGATAAATCAGCCGATTCTAAATAATGTGCGGGTACAACAGGAGTACTTTCACTGTCTTCATCATCATAACCATCAAAAGCATTGTCTTGATAGGTGAGTCGTGCTTCCATTTGCAAAACATCTTTGGTGGTAACATCAAGTTCTTCTGCAACGGTATGTACTTCTTTATTAGAAAACCAACCCAAACGCTTTTTTTTACGACGTAGATTAAAAAATAATTTACGTTGTGCCTTGGTGGTGGCAATTTTCACAATACGCCAGTTACGTAAAATGTATTCATGGATTTCTGCTTTAATCCAATGTACCGCAAAGGAGACCAAACGTACTTTTTTGTCTGGATCAAAACGTTTTACGGCTTTCATCAAACCAATATTGCCTTCTTGGATTAAGTCACCTTGAGGCAGACCATAACCACGATAACCGCGGGCAATATGTACGACAAAACGTAAGTGTGACATAATCATGCGTTGTGCTGCATCTAAATCGCCACTATCTTTAACTTGTTGTCCTAATGAAGATTCTTCTTCAGGGGTCAGCATAGAGATTGAATTGACCGCACTGATGTAACTTTCAAGACTCCCTGTGGGTACTGCTAATGGTATGGCTAAAGATTTTTTTGTCATGTAAATTTTCCTTTTTTACGGATATAATTTTTTTATAAAGAAAAAACGTATAAATATTATGTAAAATTATTTCTGAGTAATTTAGTCAAGTATTGTATCATTCTTTATTTTCTTTACAAGAGTTAGACTGATAAAATTTGACAAAGTTCATTAATTATCTCAAATAATACCTCTTTCAGCAAGAGAAACTGTTTCGCCATTACCAATAATAAAATGATCCAGCAAACGAATATCCACTAATCCTAACGCCTCTTTAAGACGTATTGTAATACGTTCGTCTGCCGTGCTAGGTTCTGCTACACCAGAAGGATGATTATGAGCAATAATAAGGGCGGCCGCATTATGTTCTAAGGCTTTTTTGACGACTTCTCTGGGATATACAGAGGCACTATCAATAGTACCTCGAAAAAGCTCTTCAAATTTTATCACTTGATGTCGATTATCTAAAAATAGGGCAGCAAAAACCTCATAAGGTCGATCTCTGAGTTGATGGCTTAAATAGTGTCGAGTTTCTTCTGGGCTGGAAATAACATCTTGTCATTCAAGTGTTTCGTTGAGATAACGCTTGGACATCTCTAAGACCGCTTGTAGTTGAACATATTTAGCAGGTCCAATACCTTTGGAAGCACAAAATTCTTCCAAATTAGCACTGAATAAATTTCTTAATGAAGAAAATTCATTTAATAAACTATAGGCCAAATCAATGGCAGTCATGCCTTTTGTACCTGTGCGTAAAAAAATGGCAAGTAATTCAGCATCCGTGAGGGCGTTTGCCCCTCGTTGTAATAATTTTTCACGAGGACGTTCGGCTTCAGGCCAGTCACTAATAGGCATTCCATGCTCCAAATTGTAATAAATGATAGTTATTACTGTTGTTTAGGTATTACCATCATAAACGATTTAGAAAATAATGTAAGAGAGTTTTTAGTTTGTTATTGCGATGAAGGCTTACTAATCGTTAAAATAGTCAAATGAGTATTATGAAAAATAAAAAAATTATTTTAGGGGTCTGTGGGGGAATTGCTGCCTATAAATCTGTTGGCTTACTTCGTCTGTTAATGAAACAAGATGCACAGGTGCAAGTTGTGATGACTCAGGCAAGTACTGAGTTTATTAATCCTTTAACATTTCAAGCGTTGTCAGGTAGAGCTGTACGCACGACACTGTTTGATCCCGATGCAGAAGCGGCTATGGGGCATATTGAATTGGCACGGTGGGCGGATATGATTATTATTGCCCCTGCAACGGCCAATACTATTGCTAAAATTACTCATGGGTTTGCTGATAATTTATTAACCACCTTATGTCTGGCGAGTCAAGCACGTTTACTGATTGCTCCTGCTATGAATGAGAAAATGTGGCGCAATGAAGCCGTGCAAAATAATATTAACAGTTTATCGACAAGGGACAATGTGTTTATCTGTGGGCCAGAAGAAGGTGAACAAGCTTGTGGTGATATTGGTGCGGGTCGAATGACAGAACCCGATGACTTATTAACGTATTGTATGATGCAATTAAGTTGTGAGAAAAATAGTGCATCCTTATCAGGACAAAAAGTATTGATTACTGCTGGGCCCACAATTGAAGATATTGATCCTGTTCGCTATCTTAGTAATCGCAGTAGTGGCAAAATGGGCTATGCTATTGCACAAGCTGCTCAAGAGCAGGGTGCAGACGTTCTTTTGGTCAGTGGTGTAGTGGCTTTGAAGGTGCCTAAAGGGATTAAAGTGATCACAGTGCGTAGTGCTAAACAAATGTATGATGCGGTATTTCAACATATTGCTGATATTGATATTTTTATTGCAACGGCTGCTGTTGCTGATTATCGACCAATAGATATAATAGCCAGTAAAATTAAAAAAACAGCGGATAAAATGACGATTGAATGTGTTAAAAATCCTGATATTTTAGCTGCTGTGGGTGCATTGGAAGATAAACCTATTATGATTGGCTTTGCAGCTGAAACCCATGATATAAAAAAATATGCACTGGATAAATTAGACAGAAAAAATCTTGATATGATTGTGGCTAATGAAGTCGGAGAACAAAAAGGCTTTGAAGTTGATACAAATGAACTGCACTTATTTTGGCGTGCATTCACTCATCATCATGTTAATGAAGAACAAAAAAAATACTATAAAAAATTAGCCTATGCCAGTAAAACACAATTAGCCCAACAATTAATAAACGAAATAACGAGGACGCTAGTGAATGATGAATGAAGTTGATATTAAAATTCTTGATCCAAGAATGGGGGATGAATTTCCCCTGCCTGAATATGCCACTGATGGTTCAGCAGGAATGGATTTAAGGGCATTATTAGATGAAGACAAAGAGCTATTACCTGATGAAACACTCTTAATTCCAACAGGTTTGGCGATTCATATTGCAAATCATAACATGGCAGCAATGATCTTACCTCGTTCAGGATTAGGGCATAAGCACGGTATTGTTTTAGGTAATTTAGTGGGTTTAATTGATTCAGATTATCAAGGACAATTGTTTGTTTCTTGTTGGAATCGGGGTAAGACTGCTTTTACCATTCAACAAGGTGAACGGATTGCACAGTTAATTTTTGTACCAGTGATACAGGCAAATTTTAATATTGTGGATTCTTTTGAACAAAGCAAACGAGGTGATGGTGGTTTTGGGCATACTGGAAGTGATTAATGATGAATAAGTCTAAATTAACTGGCTTTATCTCAAACAAAAAAGATAAAAATAAGGATCACACTCCTATGGATGACACAAAAAAATTGCTGGTTTATCGCCTTTTATTGTTATTTATCCTGTTAATTTTTTCTTTAGCATTATTCTATGGGGCTTCTTTAAGTAAAGAAAGAGCTGAAAAAAAATACTCTGAACACATTAAAGAAAATGCAAATAAAGAACTCACTGTGTCGATAAAACAGATTAATCACATCTTAGCAAAAAAAACTGAACCCTTTAATAATATTTTTCAAAAAAATGGAAAAGCCACTCAAAATTTTACTAATCCTTCACAATTAGCAGAATTATTAAATAACGTTCAAGATCGTTTAGGAAAAGAGACTATAGTGGAGATGATCAGTGCGCATTTTGATGAAAATAGTATTATTGATAATCCTAATATGGGCTATGCTATTTTAGTAATGTTAAATGAACTCAAAGCAAGTGATAATAATATAAAAATTGAAGCACATGGATTAAGAAGCAAAGATACCCAAATGGTTTTTATTAAAAAAATTGCATATTTTGATCCCTCATTAAAAACAGAAATTGTGATCGCTTATCTTATGGCAAAAATACCCAAATATTTTTTTAATGAGCTGAGTGCAAGTTTTAAATCACAGATGGGTTATTTTGAAATGACACAGACATTTTCAGGTCAATCAGCATTGATGTTAAAGTCAGGTGATCAGGCTTTAAAAATGATGCCTGTTTCTGTTAAACATTCTTTAAATGCAAATAATTGGTATGTTAAATTTTGGCCAGTAGAACAAATAACCAGCCCATCATTATCATTTCTGTGGCTGGCTATTGTTTTATTAGCATTAGGGGTGTTAGGCGTAATTTCATCATTAATTTTATTATTTTTAACGATTAAAAGTTATCAAGTTGCGAATCATATTACTATGCCAGACAAATTGATTCATACGCATCAAGATGCAGACACAAAGATAGACAGTGCTGATAAAGAAATAACGGATATTTTGCACAGTGATGAAGTAACAGATGCTATTTATGGTAAAGATCATGGTGTGGTAGTGCAGGGCATCTCAGAAGATGAAAATATAGAAGCATGTATACCAAAAATATTTCGATCCTATGATATTTGTGGTGTTGTCGGAGAGTGTATTAATGCTTCGATCTTTAAAACGATTGCTCATGCCTTTGCCAAACAGATGGTGATACAAAAACAGAAAAGAGTCTCTATTGCCTATGATGGACGTACGAGTAGCTCCACGTTAGTTAAAGCAATTATTGAGGGTATGTTAGAGTCAGGAATAGATGTAGTGGATGTTGATCAAGTCACTACTCCAATGCTCTATTTTTCAGCACTGACTCAAACTGATGGCAATGGTATCATGGTCACAGGGGGTCATAATCCAGCTGATTATAATGGTTTAAAAATAATATTAAAAGGGCAGTGTTATCGTGGCGATGTTTTTAAAACATTGAAAAAAAGGGTGATTGCTTGTCAGCGTGTTCAAGGAGAGGGTCAACTATCTAAATATGATATACGTTCTGACTATATGAATAAAATAACGGCTAATGTGATCCTTGCCAGACCTTTAAAAGTCGTTGTAGATACAGGAAATGGTATTGCTGGTCTCTTTGCATCTACTTTTTTTGAGCAATTAGGATGTACTGTGAGTGTTTTAAATAATGAAGTGGAAGGTGATTTTCCTGTTCATGATCCCGATCCTGATCGTCCAGAAAATTTAATTGATTTAATCAAGCAAGTAAAAGAAGATCATGCTGATTTAGGGATTGCCTTTGGAGGTGATGGCGTTAGAATAGGTTTGATTTCATCAGCAGGTGAGATTATTTGCCCTGATCGTGTTTTAATGTTATTAGCCAAAGATATTTTGTCTCGGCATAAACAAGCAGGCTTTTTATACGATGCTACCTCCAGTAAAAATGTAGAGCCCTTTATTAAAAAATTAGGGGGTACCGCATTAATGTATTCAAGTGGTGATTCATTAAGAAAAAATAAGTTAGCTAAAAAGGGTCTATTATTAGCTGGTGAAATGAATGGTCATATTTTTATTAGAGAGCGTTGGTTTGAATTTGATGACGCATTTTTTGCAGCTGCTCGAATTCTTGAAATTCTTGCTATTGATTTAAGAAAATCAAGACAGGTTTTTGCTGAATTACCCGATTCTATTCATACACCTAAGATGCTTATTAAAACCAATCATAGCAAGCTTATTATGAAAAAAATTCGTCAAGATTTGAGTGTTTTTAAACGTGCTAAAATTATTACCATTGATGGCATAAGAGCTGAATATTCAGATGGTTGGGGGATCATTAGAATCTCTAATACCGCAGAAAATTTGATGTTATGTTTTGAAGCAGATAATAAAGAGGCCTTACAGCGTATTATAAATTTATTTAAAGAAATTCTTCTTAATATTGATAAAGAATTGGAATTTCCCTTTTAACGGGTCTTTAGTCCTTATTTAAAAAAAGTGTAGAAAAATTATGAGTATTAATAAAAGTTCAGCCACCACTATTGCCCATGTTTTGTCAGAAGCTCTGCCTTATATTAGAAAATTTCAGGGTAAAACGATTGTGATTAAATATGGTGGTAATGCCATGATTGATAACGATCTTAAAGCAAGTTTTGCACGTGATATTGTCTTATTAAAATTGGTCGGACTCAATCCTGTGGTCGTACATGGTGGTGGCCCACAAATCGGTCATCTTTTAGAAAGAATTGGTAAAGAAAGCTCATTTATTGGTGGTATGCGTGTGACTGATAAAGAAACAATGGATGTTGTTGAAATGGTATTAGGGGGGCAGGTTAATAAAGAAATTGTAGCTCTACTTAATTC
>JAGLFC010000112.1 GCA_023144715.1 Gammaproteobacteria bacterium
GTTTCTACTGACTTCCGTGGTGTTGGCTACTCTTCAATCTTTGATTCTGGTGCAGGTATTGCACTGGATGGAACATTCGTAAAGGTTGTTGCATGGTACGATAATGAGTATGGTTATACGTGTAATATGTTACGTTTTGTTGAGCATGTTGCTGCTAACTAAGTCTGTTACTCACTAAGCTTGTTACTTGCTTAGTGATTAGATAGCAAATAGTTGTTAAACGTTAAAGAAGAAAAGATTTATTCGAGTACTCTTTAGCGGTTTAGCGACTATTTAAATAAGATTTTATAAAACTTTTTTAGTTATAAAAAATAGTATTTAAATAGTCATTACACAGAGGAATTTATATGTCAGTTATTAAAATGAGCGATCTAGACTTATCTGGAAAACGTGTTCTCATCCGTCAAGACCTAAATGTTCCCATTAAAGATGGCAAAGTTTCATCTGATAAACGTATTAGAGCATCATTACCGACCATTGAGTTGGCACTCAAAGCAGGTGCTAAAGTATTAGTGATGTCTCACCTAGGTCGTCCTACTGAAGGTGAGTATAATGAAGAATTTTCTATGGCACCTGTTGCCACCCATATTTCAGGATTAATGGGCAAAGAAGTGCGTCTTATTAAAGATTATCTTGACACTGATATTGATGTGGCAGACGGTGAAGTCGTACTGCTTGAAAATGTACGTTTTAATGTCGGCGAAAAGAAAAACGAAGAAAAACTTGCCAAGCAATATGCTGCTTTATGTGATGTTTTTGTTATGGATGCTTTTGGTACCGCTCACCGTGCACAGGGTTCAACTTATGGGGCATCACAATTTGCACCTACTGCTTGTGCAGGACCTTTATTGGCAGGTGAATTAGACGCTTTAGGTAAGGCTCTGGATAATCCAGCACGTCCTATGGTTGCTATTGTCGGTGGTTCAAAAGTTTCTACAAAATTAACCGTACTTGAGTCATTATCAAAAGTAGTTGACCAACTGATTGTCGGTGGTGGCATTGCCAACACATTTATTGCCGCAGATGGTCATAATGTGGGTAAATCACTTTATGAAGAAGATTTAGTGGTCACCGCAAAAAGCTTAAAAGAGGCTGCTCAGGCTCGTGGTGGCGATATTCCAGTACCGACTGATGTGGTGTGTGCCAAAGAATTTTCTGAAAGTGCAACAGCAACTTTAAAAGATGTTGCAGATGTAACCGATGATGATATGATTTTTGATATTGGTCCTGATAGTGCCGCTGCTTTAGCAGATGTCATTAAAAATGCAGGCACAATTGTTTGGAATGGTCCCGTTGGTGTATTTGAATTTGATCAATTTGGTGCAGGCACTAAAGCGATTTCAATGGCAATTGCTGATTCACCCGCATTTTCAATTGCAGGTGGTGGTGATACACTCGCTGCGGTTGATAAATATGATATTTCAGATAAAGTGTCTTATATTTCAACAGGTGGTGGAGCCTTTTTAGAATTCTTAGAAGGCAAAAAATTACCAGCAGTTGCAATTTTAGAAGAGCGTGCAAAAGGCTGATTAGTTTAATTTTAGTATACAATTCTTTAACAGCCACCTATTTAAGGTAGAACGTTGAATGTATAGACGAACAAAAATTCTTGCAACACTCGGACCGGCAACGGATGATCCTAAAATTTTAGATAAGATCATTGAAGCAGGTATTGATGTGGTACGTATTAATTTTGCTCATGGTACTTCTGAAGAGCATTTGTTACGTGCTGAAAAAATGCGTTCCAGAGCAAGAGCTTTTGGTCGTCAAGTCGGTGTGATTGTTGATCTACAAGGACCACAAATATACATTAAGCGTTTTCGAGACAGCCGTGTTCATTTATCAGAAGGTGATGAATTTATTCTTGATACTCAGCTGGGTAAAAATGAGGGTGATCAAAACCGAGTCGGTGTGAGCTACAAAGCCTTAGCGGATGATGTTAAACGAGGTGACAATTTACTCTTGGATGATGGTCGTCTTGTTTTTTGGGTTGATCGAGTCGAAAAGCATGAAGTTATTTGCCGTGTTTTAATTGGTGGTCGTTTAGGGGATTGTCAAAGTATTAGTCTTAAAGGGGGTGGTTTTTCAGCAGAAGTACTCACTAAAAAAGACAAAAAAGATATTAAAGTTGCAGCTGAAATGGGTGCAGATTATTTGGTGGTATCATTTGTTTCTTGTGCTGATGACATTCATAATGCTAGAAAGTTATTAGAAGATGCAGGTGGTCATGGTGGTGTAATTGCCAAGATCGAACGTTCCGAAGCTTTGGATAATATTGAAGATATTATTGAGGCATCCGATGCAATTATGATTGCACGTGGTAATTTGGGTGTGGAAGTAGGTGATGCCTCTTTACCTCCCATACAAAAACGTTTGATTAGTCTGGCAAGAACCAAGAATAAAGTAGTCATTACAGCGACTCAAATGATGGAATCCATGATCAGAAATGAATTGCCTACCCGAGCAGAAATTTTTGATGTGGCGAATGCGGTATTAGATGGTACAGATGCCGTGATGCTATCCGCTGAAACCGCAGCAGGAAAGTACCCTGATAAAGCCATTCAAGCAATGGATAGAATTTGCCGAGAAGCAGAAAAACAACGTAAAGCGGTTCAATCATATCATCGTATGCATACTGAATTTTTTGATATTTTTGAAGCCATTGCAATGTCCACTATGTATACCGCGAATCATTTACATGTGAAAGCAATCGTTGCTCTTACTGAGTCAGGTGCAACACCCTTACTGATGTCTCGTATCAGTTCTAGCATTCCTATTTTTGCATTTACGGGGCATCTGGATACACGCCGTAAAGTCACTCTTTATCGGGGTGTGATTCCTGTCAGCTTTGATGTGACGACGCCCGATCATGCAACCTTGAATAGGGAAGTGATTGATGAACTCAAAAGACGAGGAGCTGTCAGAGATGGGGATCGTGTTATTTTAACTAAGGGCGATTTAGCAGGTGTTATGGGTGGCACAAATGCGATGAAAGTGTTGACTGTGGGTGATCTTGTTGAACCTCCACCCTTAGTAGAAAAAGAAGATTTAATTCAAGATAATTAATGTAAAAAAATACTATTTACAAACATAAATTTTAACCACTAATTTTAATAAAACCAAGGAGTGCCAAAATGGCCTTGATTTCAATGCGTCAATTACTAGACTATGCAGCAGAAAATAACTTCGGTCTACCTGCTTTTAATGTGAACAATATGGAACAGGTTCATGCCATTATGCAAGCTGCGGAAGCAGTGGATTCACCTGTTATTATGCAGGGTTCAGCAGGTGCACGTTCTTATGCAGGCGAACCATTTTTACGTCACATGATTGAAGCTGCTGTTGAAATGTATCCTAATATTCCTGTTGTTATGCATCAGGATCATGGCTCTGAGCCTGCTGTGTGTTTACGTTCTATTCAGTCTGGTTTTACATCAGTTATGATGGATGGTTCTTTAATGGCGGATATGAAAACGCCTTCAAGTTTTGAATATAACTCAAATACCACACTTGAAGTTGTTAAAATGGCTCATGCAGGTGGTGTTTCTGTTGAGGGTGAATTAGGTTGTTTAGGTTCTCTTGAAACAGGTATGATGGGTGAAGAAGACGGTCATGGTGCAGAAGGCAAGCTTGACTTAGATATGTTATTAACCGATCCTGAAGAAGCGGCGACGTTTGTTAAAGAAACAGGTGTTGATGCCTTAGCAATTGCGATTGGTACGTCTCATGGTGCATACAAATTTACCAAAGAGCCAGCAGGTGATGTGTTACGTATTGACCGTATTGTAGAAATTCATAAACGTATTCCTAATACTCACCTTGTTATGCATGGTTCTTCTTCAGTGCCTCAAGAATGGCTAGAAATCATCAATAACTATGGTGGTGATATGGGTCAAACGTATGGTGTTCCCGTTGAAGAAATCGTTGAAGGCATCAAAAATGGTGTGCGTAAAGTGAATATTGATACTGATTTGCGTATGGCTTCTACGGGTGCAGTACGTAAATTCATGGTAGAAAATACTGCAAACTTTGATCCACGTAAATTCCTTAAAGCGTCTACAGCGGCAATGAAAGGTATCTGTCAGGCTCGTTTTGAAGCATTTGGTAGTGCAGGTCACGCATCAAAAATTAAGGTTCAAACATTGGAAACAATGATTGGTCGTTATTCAAGTGGTGAACTTGATCCTAAAATTTCTTAATCGAATTTTAATTAAGAAAATCTTGTTTTAACATATAAGAGATTTTTCTCTTATCAAAAAGGACGGTTATACCGTCCTTTTTCTGTTTTATGGAATAATTATGAGTACTCACGAAAAACCTCTTGTCGGTGTGGTAATGGGCAGTAATAGTGATTGGGAAGTGATGAAAAATGCCTGTCAACAGCTGAATGATTTGGGCATAGCCTATGAAGCAAAAGTTGTGTCAGCCCACCGTACCCCAGATTTATTGTATCAATATGCTGAACAAGCTCGAGAACGTGGTTTAAAATGTATTATTGCAGGTGCAGGTGGTGCGGCACACTTGCCAGGTATGTTAGCGGCAAAAACAACTTTGCCGATACTGGGCGTACCCGTTAATTCACGTTATTTAAAAGGTTTGGATTCTTTATTATCAATTGTGCAAATGCCTAAAGGTATTCCTGTCGCTACTTTTGCAATTGGTGAAGCGGGTGCCGCTAATGCAGGTTTGTATGCGGCATCATTATTGTCTGTAAATGATAATAAAATAGCCGATCAATTACAGAATTTTAGAGAAAAACAAGCACAAACCGTACTTGAAATGGAACTACCCCATTTATAAATTTTTGTGATTATATAACATTAAAAAAAGAAGGTTGGTATTATGATTCTGCCAGGAAAAACACTGGGTATGCTCGGTGGTGGTCAATTGGGAAGAATGTTTGTCATGGCAGCCCATACAATGGGTTATCATGTGATTGTACTTGATCCTGATCCAGATAGCCCAGCAGGAAGAATTGCTGATGAGCATATTCATGCTTCTTATAGCGATCACTGGGCGATTGAACAACTCAGTAAGAATTGTGATGCGATTACCACTGAATTTGAAAATATACCTTCAGAGACCTTAAAAAAACTTGAACAAACAACTCCTGTTAGACCTTCGTCAGCGGCGGTAGAGATTGCTCAAAATCGTATTGCTGAAAAAACATTTCTAGCAGATAATGGTTTTACAACGGCTCCTTTTTTCCCGATTTATGAAAAAGAAGAACTGAATTTTGCCCTGACTCAAATTGGTGGTACCGCTATTTTAAAAGTAGCAAATTTTGGTTATGATGGTAAAGGACAAGCCATTGTTCATAATCTTGATGAAGCCGTGGATGCCTTTGAAGCAATGGGATCAGTGCATTGTGTGTTAGAAGAAAAAGTCAATTTAGCTGCTGAGGTGTCAGTAGTCTTAGCACGAGGTAGTAATGGTAAAATTACTTGTTATCCAGTGGGAGAAAATCATCATGTCAATGGTATTCTTGAATATACTTCTGTACCCAGTAGTTTACCGAAATCACTGCTTGAGCAAGTCATTAATGAAGCCTCAGAATTTTCAAAAAAACTGGATTATTGTGGCATAATGGCCGTGGAGTTTTTCTATACTACTGATGATCGTTTATTAATTAATGAAGTCGCTCCACGTCCTCATAATAGTGGTCATTATACTATTGATGCCTGTAAAACTTCTCAATTTGAGCAACAAGTTAGAATGATGTGTGACTTGCCTGCTGGGAGTGTGGATCTCTTATCACCTATAGTGATGTTTAATATTTTAGGTGATATTTGGAAAAATGGAGAGCCTGATTGGATGCAACTGCTTTCTAATCAAAATGTTAAATTGCATTTATATGGTAAACGAGAAGCAAGGGCAGGGCGTAAAATGGGGCATTTTACCTGTCTTGGAAATTCAAACAGTGAATTGTTATTGGAAACTCGCCGTCTTGCTAATGCCTTACCTAAGCCTCAATCTTAAAAATATTGAGACTTTTTTGTCTTTTACTTCAATGATACTAGGAATATATGAACGCTCTCTTTCAGTTGTTTTTTAATATTTGTCGATTAAAAAAAGGACCTGACTCTGTCCCTTCTTCAGTCAACCTTTTGCTCATTTTATTTATTGCTAATTTTATCATTGAGACAGGTTTAGGACTTAGCTCTTATTCTTTTACCCAAGCTGCTTTGCTAGCAATTTTTGCCATCCTCTCTTTATTCCTATTTACTGGACTATGGCTCTATTTATTTCGTTTGACGAATCGCTATTTACAAACCATAACCGCCTTAGTCGGTGTCAGTTTACTGACGAATATTATTTGCTTTATACCGCTGACTTTTTTATGGAAAATGGGAATTTTTGCCAATGATAGCTTTGCAATGCTTAATTTATTATTGATTTTTTGGGTATTAACCATCTATGCAAATATTTTTAGTAAGGCATTAAATCTTTCACTATTGTTGGGTATTGCTCTTGTGATTACTTACTTTATTACCTTTAATACGTTGGCCTTTAATCTAACAGGAGCTTAACCTTATGCATCTGCATATTCTTGGAATTTGTGGTACCTTTATGGGTGGCATTGCTCTATTAGCAAGAGCAAATGGTCATAAAGTGACAGGGCAGGATGCTCATGTTTATCCGCCTATGAGTACACAATTAGAAGAGCAGGGCATTGAATTGATTCAGGGTTTTGATGAGTCAGTCATTAAAGATCTTTGTCCTGATAGTGTGGTGATTGGTAATGCCTTATCCAGAGGTAATTCAGCGGTTGAATATGTGTTAGAGCATAATATACCCTACACTTCGGGTGCTCAGTGGCTGGCTGAAAATATCTTAACAGATCGTTGGGTATTAGCGGTTGCAGGGACTCATGGTAAAACCAGTACCAGCAGTATGCTGGCATGGATATTGGAATACGCCCATCTTAACCCCGGTTTTTTAATCGGTGGTGTGCCTGAAAATTTTGGCGTTTCGGCAAAAAATGGTGAATTACCCTTTTTTGTGGTGGAAGCAGATGAATATGATACCGCTTTTTTTGATAAACGTTCTAAATTTGTACATTATCATCCACGTACTGTGGTATTAAATAACCTTGAATTTGATCATGCGGATATTTTTGAGGATCTGCCTGCGATTAAAAAACAATTTCACCATTTAATTCGTACGATACCCAGTCAAGGGCTGATTATTTACCCTCAGGCTGATCCTGCCATTAATGATGTACTGTCGATGGGCTGTTGGAGTCAATTAGAGAAAGTAGCGGATACGCCTGAACATAAGGCATGGTCTGTTCATCTTTTGGTAGATGATGGTTCTCATTTTGAATTGTTTTGGCAAGAAGACTCTCAGGGCATAGTAAAATGGGACTTGCTCGGTATGCATAATGTCAGTAATGCGGTGACGGCTATAGCGGCCGCACGTCATGCAGGTGTGCCTGTTAAATACGCCATTGAAGCCTTAGCAGAATTTAAAAATGTCAAACGTCGTATGGAAGTAAAAGGCTGTGTCAATGGTGTCACGGTATATGATGATTTTGCTCATCACCCAACCGCTATTGCCACCACAATTGATGGTTTAAGGCGTAAAGTGGGTTCAAAAGAACGTATTATTGCCATTTTAGAACCTCGTTCTAATACCATGAAAATGCAAATTCATAATAAAACCTTACCTGACTCACTGCAACAAGCGGATGAAGTTTATTTTTATTTACCCGATGATTATGTCGATAAATTTGATGATACTTTGGGTTTGTTAGGCAGTAAGGCTCATGCCTATAGTGATTTAACACTACTGAGTAGCACCATTATTGAACAGGTTCAAGATAAGGATCATCTCTTGGTGATGAGTAATGGCGGTTTTGGTGGTATTCACAACAAGCTTTTAACAGGCTTAAAAAATGCACAATAAAAGTATTACGCTTGCTGTTACAGGAGCTTCGGGATCGCCGTATTTTATACAACTTTTAAAAAATCTTTTATTGGCTCAGGTTAAGGTGAATTTATTGCTCTCTTCAGCGGCAAAAATTGTGATTCAAACCGAGTTAAACCTTGTCTTACCCGAGGATAACAGTGATTTAAAAGCCTTTTTTTTAGAGTATATCCAGTGTGATAATGAGTCATTATTGACTTTATACGGTAAAGAAGAATGGACTGCCTCTGTTGCCAGTGGTTCTAATCGTGCTAGTGCAATGGTAGTGTGTCCCTGTTCAATGGGGACGCTTTCAGCCATTGCTCATGGTGCCAGTAATAATTTAATTGAACGTGCGGCTGATGTGATGCTCAAAGAACAACGTCAATTGATTCTTTTAACCAGAGAAATGCCTTTCTCAACCATTCATTTAGAAAATATGCTCAAACTCAGTCGAATGGGGGTAACGATTATGCCTGCTTCACCGGGTTTTTATTATCAAGCTCAATCGCTTGATGATCTGGTTAATTTTGTGGTGGCACGATTATTAGATCATTTGCATGTTGAACACCGTTTATCTCATCGTTGGGGTGAAACAGATTGAGGTTTGAGTGATGCCAAAATTTATAGGCTTTGATCCTAAGGTCATCTTATTTTTAAAGGATATTAAACGTAATAACAATAAGCTTTGGTTTGATGCTCATTATGATTTTTATCAACAAGAAATATTGGAACGCTCTCGTGATTTAGTCGAAGACCTAGGTGAGCAATTAGAGAAAATCGCCCCAGATATTAATATTGTACCCAAAGTGAATGGCTCTATTTATCGCTTTTCTCGTGATGCTCGTTTTAGTCAAGATAAAACACCGTATAAAACTCATCTGTCTTATCTCTTTTGGCAAGGTACTTTAAAACGGACGCAATGCCCTGCCTTTTATTTATCCATTCGTCCAGAATACATTCAATTAGGTGTGGGCATTAATCACTTTACTCCCGAATACTTACAGGCTTGGAGAGAGCAGTGTGCTCATAAAGATCAGGGAAAAAAGATTCGTCGCATTATAAATACACTTGAACAATCAGGTATCAGTTTTTATGGTGAACAATTAAAACGAATGCCTAGAGGCTATTCAGTAGATTTATTAAATTCTGATTTGATTCGTTATAAGGGATTAAAATGCTGGTATCAAATTCCCTTGCCTGATGAAGTGTATTCTCATGACTTTATTTTTCTTTGTCAGCACCATTATCAGCAATTATTGCCTTTATTTGAGTGGATGGTCTCAATACTGAGTCGTTTTTCTATTGAGGAAGACACACACTTTATTTAATTATTTTTCTTAAAATTTCATGATAATATATCACTATATTAATGGAGGATCGAATGAGTAGAATTTTCTTATTTCTAGCAACAAATATGGCGGTGATGGCTTTAGTCGCAATTATTTTTAATTTATTAGGCATACAAGGCATTTTGGATCAAAATGGTGTTGATTTGAATTTGACGGGTGTGTTGATTACCTCTATGGTTATTGGTTTTAGTGGTTCAATTATTTCATTATTTATGTCTAAGTCTATGGCTAGACGTTCTATGGGGGTTAATATTATTGACCAACCTGCTAATGATGCAGAACATTGGTTAGTAGAAACCGTCTATAAACAAGCCGATCAAGCAGGGATTGGCCGTCCTGAAGTCGGTATTTTTGATTCACCTCAGCCGAATGCTTTTGCCACAGGAGCCAATAGAAATGCCGCATTAGTGGCTGTCAGTACAGGCTTACTCAATTCTATGACACAAGATGAAGTAGAAGCAGTTTTGGGACATGAAGTCAGTCATGTTGCCAATGGTGATATGATTACGATGGCTCTCATGCAAGGGGTGGTCAATACTTTTGTAATGTTTTTATCAACCGTTATGGGTCATTTAATTGATCGCTTGGTGTTTAAAACCGAACGAGGACATGGGCCTGCTTATCATGTGACCCGTATGATTACACAATTAGTGTTATCATTTCTTGCCAGTATGTTGGTTATGTGGTTTTCTCGTTATAGAGAATTTCATGCTGATAAAGGCGGTGCTAATCTTGCGGGTCGTCAGAAAATGATTGATTCATTACGTCGTCTACAACAAACTCATGAGCCTAAAGATCTGCCTGATGAAATGGCAGCTTTTGGTATTTCTGGTGGTATAGGCGATGGTTTTAAAGAATTATTTTTAACCCATCCTCCTCTAGAAAAACGTATCGCAGCCTTAGAAAATATGCAATAAAATGAATATTTCTTCATGGATTGCAGGGCAACTGGAGACGCATCGTTTTAAGCTCTCTCGTCCTGATGCTTTAATTCAACTGACTTTTTTAGGTTGGTTAACAGGTATTTTAGCAGGCGGAGTGATTGTTTTATTTAGGCTTTTAGTGGAAGTCAGTCAGGAATTTTTATTATCAGGTCATAGTGAAAACTATGAAGCTCTATCTATAGAAATGCGCTTTGTTTTTCCTATAGTTGGTAGTGTTATTATTGCCACGGGCTTTTATTTTTATACAAAAACACCGCATGTTTTAGGCGTTGCCGGGGTCATTAAAAGTATGGCTTTTCATCAAGGTTACTTGAGTGTAAGAGAATTTTTATTGCAATTTTTTGGAGCGGCAGTAGCCATTATTTCTGGACATTCAGTCGGCAGGGAAGGACCAAATGTTTTTCTAGGTGCTGCTTCAGGCAGTTTGTTAGGGCAATTTTTTACATTGCCTAATAATACCATTCGTATTCTTGTGGGTTGTGGGACTGCTGCTGGTATTGCCGCTTCATTTGATACCCCTTTAGCAGGTGTTATTTTTGCTTTAGAAGTGGTGTTAATGGAATATACACTGGTTACTTTTTTACCGATTATTTTAGCAGCAGGTAGTGCCACTACGCTCTCTGTATTTGTATTTGGCAATGAACCTGCTTTTATTATTCCTCATATTAATCAGGGTGCATTAATTGAGTTACCTCTGGTGATTATTCTTGGCTTATTAGCAGGCATATTATCGGCTCTTGCCATTCATCTTGTACAAGCGATTGCTCAAAAAAGTAAAATGATCAGTTTGACTCGTAAATTAGTACTATCAGGTGTTCTCATGGGCATGATTGCTATGATTATCCCCGGTGTTATGGGTATAGGCTATGATACGGTGAGTCAAATGTTAGCAGGTCATATCGCACTTAATATGATATTGGTATTGCTTATTTTTAAACTCATTGCAACGGTTATCAGCATTGGTTTAGGTATTCCCGGGGGTATGATCGGTCCTGCTTTATTTATGGGAGCCAGCTTAGGAGGTGGATTTGGACTTATTATGGGATGGCTTTTTCCTAATTTATATATTGATGCGGCATTTTATAGCTTACTTGGTATGGGAGCTGTAATGGGTGCAAGTTTACAAGCACCTCTTGCAGCATTAACGGCTATTATGGAACTGACCCATAGCCCACAAATTATTATGCCCGGTATGATTGCCATTGTGGTTGCCAATTTAACCGCCAGTGAATTTTTTCATAAAAAATCACTCTTTCTTTCTGTTTTGGAAGCAAGAGAAATTAATGAATATACCAATCCAATTACACAAACCTTACGTCGAATTGGTGTTGCTAGTATTATGGATAGAAACTTTATTTCACCTGATAGCTTAATTCAGATTCATAAAATTGATGAATTATTGATTAATAAACCTCATTGGTTATTGGTTAAAGAAGATAATAAGCCATTAAAATTAGATCAGAATGAAAAAAGACAATTAATGCCAACAGTAGATTTAGTCAATTTTTTAGAATTAAAAATACAGAATGATATGGATAATACTATCAATCTATTAAAAATTCCTGCTAATCGCATAGATATTGCCCCCATACATTTACAAGCGACTTTGGAAGAAGCTCTCAATAAAATCAATGAATTAAATATTGATGCTCTTTATATTGAACGTATGAGTGCTCCCGGAATTATGTACTGCTATGGCATTGTGACACGTAGTCAAATTGAATCCGCTTATAGACTTAACTGAGTAAAAAATTTTTTTATAAAAAATGAGCGATGATTTAAAATGTTAAAAAATAGCATCTTTCTTGATTTACCAATACAATAAATTATTTAACTTCTAATGGGCTAAAATAAATTATATGCTTGATACTTTACCTCTGTTAAAACAAATTCCTTTCCCACTGATTAAACGAAAAAATGTCACCATTTTGCAAATCAATTTGGGTTATCGTTGTAATCAGCAATGTTTGCATTGCCATGTGAATGCAGGGCCTAAACGCACTGAAGAAATGTCTCATGAGGTACTCTTACAGATCTTGGATTTTATTGAGCATAATAAAATTGAAGTGGTTGATTTAACAGGAGGGGCACCTGAAATGCACCCTGATTTTTTATTTTTAATAAAAACATTAGACTCAATGAATGTTAAAGTGATTGATCGTTGTAATCTCACCATTTTAAATGAAGAGGGCTATCAATCCTTGGCAATGGATTTGGCACATAACAATGTCGAAGTAATTGCATCAATGCCCTGTTATATGGAAGAAAACGTGAATAAACAGCGAGGTGATGGAGTATTTATGCGTAGTATTGATGCTTTGCACCAGTTAAATAAATTAGGCTATGGTCAAAAAGACAGCCAACTTATTTTAAATTTAGTTTATAATCCGCAAGGAGCCTCTTTATCACCCGATCAATATTCACTTGAACGAGATTATAAAAAATTCTTATTAAAGCAATTTGATATTGTTTTTAATCAATTGTTTACCATTACGAATGTACCTGTCAAACGTTTTGGTAGTATGTTGATCTCTAATAATGAATTTATGCCTTATATGGATTTATTACAAAGTGTTCATCATAATGATAATTTGGAATCACTCATGTGTCGTTATCAATTGAGTATTGATTGGCAAGGTTATATTTATGATTGTGATTTTAATCAAATGTTAGATTTGCCCTTGAAAAAACAAGCAGAAAAATTACATATCAGCCAGCTTAATATGAAAGATGTGGATAACAAAGAAATTATTGTTGCAGGGCATTGTTATGCCTGTACAGCAGGTAAAGGGAGTAGCTGTGGCGGAGCATTAATGGCGTGATTTCAGTGATTATTCCAACATTTAATGAAGCCAGAACAATACAACATTTTTTACAAGCACTACAAATTTTACGTCAACAGGGGCATGAATTGATTCTTGTTGATGGGCAAAGTAATGATAAAACCATTCAATTGGCAAGTCCCTTCGTTGATCAACTTTTTTCTTCACAAAAAGGTCGAGCAAAACAACAACGATTAGGAGCCAAAAAGGCTAAGGGGGATATTTTCTTATTTCTTCACGCCGATACACAATTGCCACCTCATGCTATAGAGGATATTCTTGAAAAATGTGATAATAATAGTGCTTGGGGACGTTTTAATGTACAACTGTCGGGAGACTCTTGGTTTTTTCGTATTATTGAAAAAATGATGAACAAACGTTCCTGTTGGACAGGAATTTGTACAGGCGATCAGGCTATTTTTGTGACTCGATTGCTTTATAAACAAGTGAAAGGAATGCCTAATATTGCATTAATGGAAGATATTGAATTGAGTAAACGTTTACTAAAATACCATAAACCACTGTGTTTAGACTCGATTGTTATTACGTCATCACAACGTTGGGAAAAAAATGGTATTTTAAACACTATTTTATTAATGTGGTCTCTACGTTTACAGTATTTTTTTGGCACAAAACCAGCCGATTTACTTAAAAAATATTACCCTAAGCAGAAATAAAATTGATAATACATTTGATTTTCCTACTGAATAAACAAAAGAAATAAAACTTATGTCAGATACATTTTTTCAAGAAGATGGTGTTGAATCACTGCCCATAAAAACCTTTACTGAGCAAGCTTATTTGGATTATTCCATGTATGTGATTCTTGATCGTGC
>JAGLFC010000113.1 GCA_023144715.1 Gammaproteobacteria bacterium
CCGGTACCTTTAAATTCTTCAAAAATCACTTCATCCATTTTTGAACCTGTATCAATCAATGCAGTGGCTAAAATAGTCAAAGAACCACCTTCTTCAATATTACGAGCCGCACCAAAGAAACGTTTTGGGCGTTGTAAAGCATTGGCATCTACACCACCTGTCAGTACCTTTCCTGAAGAAGGAATAACCGTATTATAGGCACGTGCAAGACGAGTAATAGAATCTAATAAGATGACAACATCTTTTTTATGTTCAACAAGACGTTTGGCTTTTTCAATCACCATTTCAGCCACTTGAACATGACGGCTTGCGGGTTCGTCAAAGGTTGAAGAAATAACTTCACCTTTAACGGAGCGTTCCATTTCAGTGACTTCTTCTGGACGTTCATCAATTAATAACACAATGAGAAAACATTCGGGGTGATTAGCAACAATGGATTGTGCAATATTTTGCAACATCATTGTTTTACCTGTCTTAGGAGGTGCAACAATTAAACCACGTTGCCCTTTTCCTGTAGGAGACATTAAATCAATCACACGAGCAGTAAAATCTTCTGTACTACCATTACCTTGTTCCATAGTGAAACGATCATTTGGAAATAAAGGGGTTAGATTTTCAAAAAGGACTTTATGGCGAGAATGTTCAGGTTGGTCATAATTAATTTCATTGACTTTTAATAAAGCAAAATAGCGTTCGCCATCTTTGGGCGGTCTAATTTTACCTGCGACAGTATCCCCTGTTCGCAAACCAAAACGCCTTATTTGACTCGGTGATACATAAATATCATCCGGTCCTGCAAGATAAGAGCAATCTGCCGAACGCAAAAAACCAAAACCATCTTGTAAAATCTCTAAGACACCATCACCATAAATATCTTCACCACTTTTTGCATGTGCTTTAAGGATTGCAAAAACAATATCTTGTTTTCTTGATCTGGAAAGATTATCAACTTTAAATTCTTTGGCGATATCGAGTAGTTCAGAGGCAGGCTTTTGCTTTAGTTCGGTAAGATTCATTTTAACCTTTTGGTTTTTAATAATTGATAATTCATTTAGGATACATAATTAGGTATGGGTATAATGTTATATTTTTTTCAATATAAAAAGCCAATATGAGAAAAGATCAATACAGCATTAATGATGGGATAAAAACATGCTTGAAAAAAATTGAGGAGATCTTATACTAAAAAAAAAAAGATGTCCATAGAACAAGCCGAAATATAATAAGCAAGTCCTATGAAGAAAAAATTTACAAATTGGAATCAATAAATGCCGTTAACTGTGATTTAGAGACAGCACCGACTTTAGTCGCTTCTACTTGACCATTTTTATACATCATCAAAGTTGGAATACCACGAATGCCAAATTTAGGGGGAGTATTTGGATTATCATCAATATTTAACTTAGAAACTTTCAAACGTCCATCATATTCATCAGAAATTTCATCTAAAATAGGGGCAATCATTTTACAAGGTCCGCACCATTCTGCCCAAAAATCAACCAATACTGGTAAATCACCCTGAAGTACTTCTTCATCAAAAGTATCATCTGATACGTAAACGATCTTATCGCTCAATTTCAATTCTCCAAATTTATCTTTTTTATTGGGTAGCTAGACAATCAATATAAATAACTACTCCCTAAACACAGGACTAGGATATAGTTCAATGTCTGATTATTCAAGTATTAAAGCAAAGAATTTGACATTTTTCACTATATGTAACCTATTTTATCAAGAATTTGCTAAAATAACCCTTTTTTAAAAGCCCTTCTGGAATTTTATTATCTTGCCTGCTCTTAATCGTCGTCAACAACAAGCGGTAGAACATATTGATAGCCCCTTACTGGTACTCGCAGGTGCTGGAAGTGGTAAAACACGCGTTATTACCCATAAAATTGCCTATTTAATTCAACAATGTGGTCATAAAGCACACACTATCGCTTCGGTCACATTTACCAACAAAGCCGCTCGTGAAATGAAAGAACGTGTGTCACACATTATTCCTAAATCACAGAGTCGTGGACTCAGAGTATCAACCTTTCACACATTAGGGCTTAATATTATTAAGTCTGAATTAACACTCTTTGGTTTAAAAAGTGGCTTTTCAATCTTTGATACTCACGACAGTCATGCTCTCTTAAAAGATGCTATGCGTCACATTCTCTTTAAAAAAACCACTCCTGATGAAGAATTTATACAAGAACACTTTGAAAGCATTACCAAACAAATATCACAGTGGAAAAATGATTGTTTAACCAGTACACAATTACTCCAACACTCTTCAAACGATCAAGGATTTCTGCATTATGTGCAAATTTATGAACGCTATAATCATTATTTAAACACCTATAATGCCGTTGATTTTGATGATTTGATCATGCTTCCTGTATTGCTTTTTAAGCAAAATACAACAGTATTGGAAAAATGGCGACATCGCATTCGTTATTTATTAGTCGATGAATATCAAGATACCAATGCCACCCAATATCAATTGGTTAAATTATTAGTCGGTGATCGTCATTCATTAACCGTTGTGGGTGATGATGATCAGTCTATTTACTGTTGGCGTGGTGCAAAGCCTGAAAATTTATCATTATTAGAAAAGGATTTTCCCCAATTAAAAGTCATTAAGCTCGAACAAAATTATCGTTCTAGTAAAATTATATTAAAAGCAGCTAATACACTGATTGCCCATAATCCTCACGTATTTGAAAAAGCCTTATGGAGTGATTTAGGCAATGGTGAACCGATTCGAGTCATGCAAGTGAGCAATGAGCATAAAGAAGCCCAACGTGTTGTAGCATCCTTAGCCGCTCACCACTTTCGTTATAAAAAATCCTATGGTGATTATGCTATTCTCTATCGTGGTAATCATCAATCTCGATTGTTTGAAAAACAATTACGCGAACAAGAAATACCTTATTTTATTAGTGGCGGTACATCCTTTTTTTCTCATAGTGAAGTGCGTGATATAATGGGCTATTTACGGCTTTTAGTGAATCCTGATGATAATAATGCTTTTTTACGTATTATTAATATTCCTAGACGGCACATTGGCAGTACGACGATTGAAAAACTCAGTCATTATTGTTCCCACTCTTGTGCTCATTCTAATCCTAGCTTATTAACGGCCAGTAGTCATTTAGCCTTAAATGAATATCTACCTGAAAAAACCATACAACGACTTAATGAATTTTCAGACTGGCTCTATAGACTACAAAAAATGATTGATACATATAATCCTGTTAAAGTGATTGAGCAATTACTGATAGATATTGATTATGATACTTGGTTATTTGAGACCAGTAGCAATGAAAAACAAGCAGAAAAACGCATTAAAAATGTCAATGAATTAGTCGCTTGGCTAAAGCGTTTACATGAAAATGATCCAGAAAGTAGCCTAAATGACCTTGTTTCTAAAATGATATTACTGGATATTATGGAGCGTAATGAAGAAGACTCTGATCATAATCAAGTGGCTCTTATGACCCTTCATGCGTCTAAAGGATTGGAATTTCCTTATGTGTATATTGTTGGTATGGAAGAAGAACTATTACCACATCG